>JAYWIH010000170.1:0-7538 GCA_043789005.1 Sphingobacteriales bacterium | reverse complement strand
CTGTGCCGCCACGCCTTTTTTTAAGACGGAAAAACCGTTAACGGCCGCTTGCCTTGTTGCCACTCGTGGCACTGGTTTCAAATCGGGGTGTCACGCCTGTGTTCTTGAAAATGAAGGAGTAGATGTCCGCCGTGGTCTCGATGTTTTTCTTCGTGTTGGATGCGCCGTGGCCCGAATTGACATCAATGCGGATAAGCACCGGGGCCGGGCCGCGTTGTGCCTGCTGCAAGGCGGCGGCGTACTTGAACGAATGCGCGGGCACCACCCGGTCGTCGTGGTCGGCGGTGGTGATGAGCGTGGCCGGATAGCTGGTTTCCTTGAGGTTGTGCAGCGGCGAGTATTTGTAGAGTGTGGCAAACTCCGTGGCATTGTCCGACGAGCCGTAGTCCGCAATCCAGTTCCAGCCGATGGTGAACTTATGGAAGCGCAGCATATCCATCACGCCCACCTGCGCAATGGCGACCTTAAACAAATCGGGCCGCTGGTTTATGACCGCGCCCACCAGCAGGCCGCCATTGGAACCGCCCCGGATGGCGAGTTTTTGGCTGGACGTGTATTTCTCGGAAATCAGGTATTCGGCGGCGGCGATAAAGTCATCGAACACGTTCTGTTTTTTCAGTTTCATGCCCTGCTCGTGCCATTTCTCGCCGTATTCGCCGCCGCCGCGCAGGTTGGCTTGCGCAAACACGCCGCCCTGGTCCAAAAACGGAATCAGGAACGGACTGAATGCCGGATTCAGGTTCACGTTGAAGCCGCCGTAGCCGTAGAGCAGCGTCACGTTGCTGCCATCCGGTTTCATGCCTTTCTTATAGCTGATGAACATCGGGACTTTGGTGCCATCCTTGCTGCTGTAAAACACTTGTTTGGTCTCGTAGTTGTCCGGCGAAAACAGTATCTCCGGCTTGCGGAAAACCCCGCTTTTCCGGGTGGCGATGTCGTAGCGGTAAATGGTGGGCGGATACGTGAACGAGGTGAAGGTGTAAAACACAAACGTGTCTTCCTTTTCGCCGCCGAAACCGCCCGCCGTACCCAAGCCGGGAAAGTCAATCTCGTTTTCGCGGTTTCCGTTCAGGTCGTAAACATAGGTGTGCGTGGCCACGTCTTTCAGGTACGACAGGAACAGTTTGCCGCCCGCCATGCTTGCGCCATCCAGCACTTGGTCGGTTTCGGGCACAATGGGTTTCCACGTGCTTCCGTCAGTGTTGAACCGCATGATTTTGTAGTTGGGGGCATCGTCGTTGGTCAGCACCAGCAATTCCTTGCCGTCGTTGTCAATCACGCTGTACTGGGCATTGGTGATGTCCTTGATCATCGGCTCAAAGCGGCCCTTGAAATCATCCATGTAATACACGGCGTTGCCATCCAAGCCCTTGCCCCGGTCGCTGACGTAGAGCAGGGCGTATTTTTCATCTTCGGTGGTTTGCACCGTGTGGAAACGCTGCGGGTTTGCCTTGTCCTCAAACACCAGCTTGTCCTGGCTTTGCGGCGTGCCCACCTGGTGCAGCCATACTTGGTGGTTCTCGTTTTTGGCGGCCAGTTCGCTGCCTTCGGGCTTGGGGTAGCGGCTGTAATAAAAGGCGTTTCCCTGCCAAGCGGCTCCCGAAATCTTCACCCACTCCAGTTTTTCGGGCAGGGCTTGCTTGGTCGCCATGTCCATCACGTAGTATTCCTGCCAGTCCGAACCGCCTTTGGAAAGCCCGTAGGCGGCATATTTTCCATCCTTGGAAAGCGAAAAGGTCGTAAGCCGCGTGGTGCCGTCGGCGGTGAGTTGGTTGGGGTCAATCACGGTTTCGGGTGCGCCGTCCAAGCCCTTCTGCCGGTACAGCACCGATTGGTTTTGCAAGCCGTCGTTCTTGTAGGAATAAAACCACCCGCCCTTGCGGAACGGAGCCGAGTATTTGGGATAGTTGTACACTTTTTCAAGGGATTTTTGAAAATCCTTGCGGTACGGAATCTTGTCCAAGTAGCCGAACGTGGTTTTGTTCTGCGCCGTTACCCAGGCTTTGGTTTCGGCGGTGGTGTCGTTTTCGAGCCAGCGGTACGGGTCGGCCACTATTGTGCCGTGGTAATCGTCGGTCTGGCCGGTTTTCTTGGTTTCGGGATACATGGTTTTATTCGTGGAAGGGGCGGGCATGGGGGGTTTGGCCTTTTTGGGGGATACTATTTTGCGTTGCTGGGCTTGCGTGCCCAAGGCCAGCAGCAACAGGAGTAAAGGGATAAGACGTTTCATGGAAGTTTGGTTTTCGGTGAAGCTGAGAACGCGTGGAAATTACTGGGTTTTCACGAATTGTGAAAGCATTGGCATGAAAAAAGCCTTTTCGATTGGTAGAAAAGGCTTTGTAACAAGGCAGGTTTGGATGTTTTGAGAGATACTATTTCAGGCGATTTTCTTCCTCTGTTCCAAATATTTTTGTGCTTCTTGGCGGGCAAGTTCCACTTCTGTTTCAAGTTTTTGCAACCGTTCACTGGCATCGTCCATCATTTGGAAAGCTATGCGGCTTGCTTCTTCAGGTTTCAGGCAATCGATTAATAACCTGACCGCTTTTTTTTCGGAATTCGCCATAAAATCGGGTTGTTTAAAGGTGCAGCCATTCCAAATCATCCAGACTTTGGCTTATTTTGGCAAGTTTCTGATAGAGTTCAGTCAGCCTTTGATTCAGTAAAGGATAATCTTCTTTTTTGGCGCGATGGGCAACCGCAATGATGAGGCTTACCTCTTCTTCCAGATTCGATTTTTCCTCCCGCAGCCTTTGGATTAGGGAGAAAAGTTCTTCGTAGCTCATTTTCTCAAATTTACTGCATTCAATCAATAACCCCAAATCCCGTGTATTTGTGCAGCACCGCCGGAATGCGGATGCCTTCGGGAGTCTGGTTGTTTTCGAGCAGGGCGGCCACGATGCGCGGCAGGGCCAGTGCGCTGCCATTCAGCGTGTGGAGCAGTTGGTTTTTCTTGTTCTCGTCGCGGTAACGGAGTTTGAGGCGGTTGGCTTGGAACGTCTCAAAGTTGCTCACCGAACTCACTTCCAGCCAGCGTTGCTGCGCCCCCGAATACACTTCCATATCGTATGTCAGGGCTGAGGCAAAGCCCATGTCGCCGCCACACAGGCGTAGCACACGGTAGGGAAGTTCCAGTTTTTGCAGCAAGCCTTGCACGTACTCGCTCATTTCGGCTAAAGCCACATACGAGTTTTCGGGCAGTTCTACGCGCACAATCTCCACTTTGTCGAACTGGTGTAGGCGGTTCAGGCCGCGCACGTGGGCACCCCACGCGCCGGCCTCGCGCCGGAAACAGGGCGTGTAGGCGACATTTTTGATTGGCAATTTGCCTATTTCCTGAATGGTATCGCGGTAAAGGTTGGTGACTGGCACTTCAGCCGTCGGGATCAGGTACAGTTCGTCTTCGTTGGCAAAATACATCTGGCCTTCCTTATCGGGCAGTTGGCCGGTGCCAAAACCCGAATCGCGGTTGACCAAAATGGGCGGCTGGATTTCTTGGTAACCAGCGGCCAGAGCCTCGTCCAAGAAAAAGTTGATCAAGGCGCGCTGCAACCTGGCTCCTTTGCCTTTGTAAACCGGAAAGCCTGCCCCCGTGATTTTATTGCCCAATTCAAAATCAATGATGTCGTATTTTTTTATCAGTTCCCAATGCGGTAGCGCATCGGCGGGCAGCGTTGGCATTGCGCCGTGCGCGTGGGCAACCTCATTATCATCAGCGGTTTTGCCATCGGGCACGCTATGGTGGGGCAGGTTGGGCATCGTCAGTAGCAAATCCTGCAGTTGTTGCTCGGTGTTGCGCAGTTTTTCCTCCAATATTCTCGCTTGCTCGCGCACGTTTGTCGCCTCGGTTTTGGCGTGTTCGGCCTCATCCTTTTTGCCCGATTTCATCAGCGCACCGATTTCCTTGGCGATTGTATTCGACTTTGCCAGCGTCTCGTCCAGTTCCACTTGCGTCAGTCGGCGGCGTTTGTCAAGGCTGAGTATGCCGGTAACGGCTTCTTCAGCTTGGCGGAAGTGTTTCCGGTGCAGGTTTTTAATGACCGATTCGGTGTTGTCGCGGATGAAGTTGATTTGCAGCATGGACGTGGAAAATAGTATCTTTCAAAAAGGTCAAACCCGACCTGTTTTTTACGGTGCGGTAAAAATCGTTTTCATGGCTTCTTCATAAAAAAACAAGCGTTCGTTCAGCACATTCAAGGCACGGGCCTTGTATTCGGTCGGAATAAGCACCGAAATATTGTGTTCGCTGCCGCCATAGGCCACCATCCGCAACGGGATGTTGGCCAGCGCATCGAGCACTTTGGTCACGATACCGTTTTTATTGAATGTAAAATCGCCGACAATGCACACAATCGTCTGTTCGCTGTCGGTGTAGACCGTACTGATCTTTTCCAGTTCCGTTTGAATTTCGGCCAAGTGCGTTGTGTTGTCTATCGTCAGCGAAACGGCTACTTCCGAGGTGGCGATCATATCCACCGGAGTCTTGTATTTTTCAAAGATTTCAAATACCTGCCGCATGAAACCGTAAGCCAAAAGCATCCGCGACGAACGTATCTGGATTCCCGTAATGCCATCTTTGGCGGCAATGGCCTTGATGTCTTTCTGCACGGTCTGGTTGCTAATCAATGTACCGGCCGCGTCGGGTTGCAGGGTGTTGAGCAACCGCACGGGAATGTTGCGCAGCCGGGCCGGACGAATGGTGAACGGATGCAGGATTTTAGCCCCGAAGTAGGCCAGCTCGGCAGCCTCGTCAAACGAAATCTCGCGCACCGGAAACGTCTGCCGCACAATGCGCGGGTCATTGTTGTGCATCCCGTCAATGTCCGTCCAAATCTGGATCTCGCTTGCATTAATGGCCGCACCGATGAGTGAAGCCGTATAATCGCTGCCGCCGCGCTTCAGGTTGTCCACTTCGCCGCTTGGGTTACGGCAGATGTACCCTTGCGTCACAATGATTTCCTTATCAGTATGGGGGCGCAGCATTTCGTTCAGTTTTCCCTCAATGGAGGCCAGCATCGGCTCGTCGTCGGCATCAATTTCCATGAATTCCAAGGCGGGCAAAAGCACCGATTTCACGCCTTCCTGTTCTAGGTAAGCCGCAAACAGTTGCGTGGAAAGAAGTTCGCCTTCGGCAACGATTTCCTTTTCATGCCTCAAGGTGAAAGGCTTTTCATCGAGCAGTGAACGGATAAACGCAAACTCGTTCCCGACAATGGATGCACCTTCCAAGTGAGCAAGGTCGGTTTTGTATAATTCCGCGATGAAGCCTTGGTAGTGCGCCTCCAACGCATCAATCTTCCGCGCCGCTTCGTGGGCATCATTCTGGTACAGCGATTCGGCAATGGAAAGCAGCGCGTTGGTAGTGCCCGACAACGCCGACAGCACCACGATTTTTGGCTTGCCGTCCTTAATAACCAGATTCTTGATGGTGTGCATCCGCTCGGGCTTGCCCACGGAAGTGCCACCGAATTTCCAAACTTGCATGATACAAAAAAAGCCCCCCGACCCCCGAAGGGGGAGTTGAAAAAAGCCCCCAGCCCCGAAGGGGAGCAAAGAAATACGTATCAGAAGGGACTGTTCTCCGGGAGCAGGAGAACCTTGAAAATAGTATCTTTCAAAACGCCCAAACCCGCCCGGTTTAAAATCCCCTTCCTTCGGAGGGGATTGGGGAGGCTGTCTTGTTTTTTAAAACCGTAACATTTTTATGGCTGTGACGGCAGCTTCGTCGCCTTTATTTCCGTGTTTGCCGCCCGCCCGATCCAAGGCTTGCTGCTGGTTTTCGGGTGTCAGCACACCAAAAACCACCGGCTTGTTGTATTTCAGGGCCACATCCGTCAGGCCATGCGCCACGGCGTTGCAGATAAAATCAAAATGCCGCGTTTCGCCTTGAATCACGCACCCGAGGCAAAGCACCGCATCAATATCATGGCGGGCGGCCATCCACTGGGCGGCCAAGCTAAGCTCAAAACTGCCCGGCACATTACGCCGGACTATGTTTTCGGGCTTCACCCCTTCCTTCAACAATGTCCGGTACGCACCTTCATACAATTTTTCGGTCACTTCCGGGTTCCATTCGGCCACGACAATAGCGAAGGTTCGTCGCTCGGTTCCGATGCTGTTTTCCAGCGAATAATCGCTGAGGTTTTTGAGTGCAGTTGCCATGTGATAAAAAAGAAGCCCCCGGCCCCGAAGGGGAGCAAAAAAGCTGTGACAAAATAATATGTTTTGAAAACGCCAAACCTGTTCCCGAACAGTCACACAAAAACTCCCCTTCGGGGGCTGGGGGGCTCTTCATAAAAAAAGGATAAAGCGGCGGGCTTTATCCTTTTTGGGCTTGGCAGGCTGTCAGTCGCGTTCAATCATTGACCTGCCAAACCCTCCAGTTTTGATTTGTATTTCTTGGCCGTAATCGCCTCAGCCGCGTCTTCGTATTGGGTGATGATTTTATTGTAGGCATCGGCGGCCTTGTCGTTCTGCTTGTTGCTCTCGTAGGCAAGTGCCAGCTTGAGCAGGTACGTGGGCGTGAAATACTTGTTCGGCTCATGGCTGGCGGCTTTCTCGTAATAGTCAATGGCTTCGGCGGGCTGCTTTTTTTCCATGTAGGCATCTCCGGTCAAGCTATGGGCACGGGCCTGCAGCAATAAATCGTTGGCATCAAAATCCTTCAGTTGGCTGATGGCATCATCGTATTTCCCTTGTTTGAGTAGTGCAGTGCCCGCATAGAAATGCGCCAGATTTCCGGCTTTGGTATTGCCATAATCATCCGCAATCTGGAGCAGGCCGTCGTTCACGCCATCGCCATCCAAGGCTTTTTTAAGCGAATCGGCTTCAAAGTAGTAAACGGCGCGGAACATGTATTTCTGCGCTTCCGCCTCCTGGTTTCCGGTGTAATACCGGTAAAAAAAGAAGCCACCCACCAGCAAAACCACCGCCGCCAAGCCGCCCAGCAGCAGGTTGCGGTTTTTCATCAGGAAATCTTCGGCCTGCAACAAGTTCAGGTTCGGGGTGTCCGTTTCCGGCTCCACCGGCTGGCTGGCAATGAATTCAGTCTCTGTGGTTTTCTTCGCCATTGTATTGGGATGCGGTTGTTTGTGCGCCGGGTTTGGCTGTTTCAAAACATACTATTTTCGCTTTTACCCGAACGGGCTGTTTCGCTTTTACCCGAACGGGCTGCAAAGTTAGGATAAAAAAGGTTTGTTCACAAAACGATTTCATGATTTCAAACCCGCGTCAGCCCGCCTCCGGTTGGTTGGCCGCATTTTGTGCCGCAAATCCGGCCAAGCCAATCTTTTTGCCGCCTGCCAGTGACGCAACCGCCGCAAAGGTGGCCTGCGTGGAATTGACGATTTCCTCAAAGCCGATGGGCGGCTGGCCACCCGCCTTCCGGAACTGCAGATAATGGTCGAATTGGGCTTGGTGGCCCTTGTCCTGCCTGCCCGATACGGACGAAAAGCCCTTGAAGCCGTAGCCTTCGAGCCTGCGGAAATTGTCAAGCACCAGCACCCGCCCTTGCGAATATATTTCAATGCGTTCCTTGGAGT
>JAYWIH010000169.1:0-7610 GCA_043789005.1 Sphingobacteriales bacterium | reverse complement strand
CGGTGCGCGGGCTGCCCATCACGTACAGCATGAACCTGCGCCACGACATGAACACGACCACGGGCATCATGAACCTGTCGCTGCCCGAGTTCAACGTGTCGCTCAACCGCATTTATCCGCTTAAGGGAAAAAGCGGGGGCGGGCGGTATTTCTGGCAGACGCTCAACTTCAACTACCAAGTGGACGGCTTCAACCGCCTGACCAACTCGGTCTCGCGCGAGGCCACCTCCATCCAGGCATTGCCCATCCTCAATGCCTCTACCACGGCGGGCGACACCCTTGAATTCAATCTGGCCAATGCCGGTGCGCTGTGGCAGCGTGCCGAACGCGGGATGCGGCACACGATTCCGGTTTCCATGACCATGAAGCTGCTCAAGTATTTCAGCCTCAACTACAGTTTCAACTACAGCGAAACGTGGTATCCGCGCAAACTCAGCTTTTTCGATGCCCGTGGGCAGTTAATTGCGCCCTCGCTGGGCGGTTTCCGGCAGGGCGATGGCATCCGGGTGGACACCAGCCGGGGTTTCAACCGGTCTTACCAGTATTCGACAGGTGTGAACCTGACCACCAACGTGTACGGCACGTATTTTATCCGGGGCAAACGCGTGGAGGCCATCCGCCACCGGCTGGTACCAAACGTAGGTTTAAGTTACCAGCCCGACTTTGCCCGCAACTCGTTCGGGTTTTACCAGACGGTGGTTGTCCAGGATTCGTCGGGGAGGTTTACTTCCGTGCCACTTGCCAGGTTCCAGGCTTCCAACGGCTTGCCGGGCACGGGCCGGTCGGGCAGCATCAGTTTCAGCCTGAGCAACACCTTGGAGGCCAAGCTGCGGGCCAAAAGTGACACGGCCAAGAAGCAGTTTGAGAAAGTGAACATACTGGACAATCTCGGCATCTCGTCGAGCTACAACCTTGCCGCCGACAGTTTCAACTTGGCTCCGGTCAGCATTTCGGCACGCACGCGCCTGTTCAAGAAGGTAGACATCAACTTCACCTCCACGCTGGATCCGTACAAGACCATCGAATATTTCGCCCTGGATTCCAGCGGGCGGCAGCGCATCGGTTTCGACGGCCAGCCGGTCTTGATCCAGCGGCGCGCCAGCCAATACGCCTGGAGCCGCGAAAACCGCTTTGCCGAAGGCGGCAACATCAGCCGGGTTTCGGGCGTGAACCTGGGCCAGCTCACCAACCTGAACCTGAGCATCAGCACAAGTCTGAACCCGAAGGCCAACAAGAAAACGGCGGAGAAGGTGGACAAGAGCAAGGATGCCACCGAAAGCCAGAAACAGGCGATAAAGGCCAACCCAAACCTGTACGTGGACTTTGACATTCCGTGGGATTTGAATGTGGCCTATAATTTCAATTACATCAAGAATGGCTTCCAGACTTCGCGCGTCATCCAGACGCTTACTTTCAATGGCGAGGTAAAAATTACGGACAAGTGGCGCGTGGGCTTTAACTCGGGCTACGATTTTGAACGCAAAAACATTATCAATACCACTCAATTCAATATTTTCCGCGACTTGCACTGCTGGGACATGGCAATCACGTGGTCGCCGTTCGGGCAGTTCCAGTTCTATTCCTTCGACCTGAAAGTGAAAGCCTCCATCCTGCAAGACCTGAAACTGAGCCGCCGTGGCGGCCCGGCCCGCAGCGGCGTGTTTTAAAATAAAGTCGGCAGTCCACAGGCCCGTTATGGCAGCCCAATCGCCATTGGCAAAATAGTATGTTTTGAAAAGGCCAAACCTATTAGGAAAATAATGTCAGACAATCACTTCATTTTATATGACTACTAATAAGATTCATAGGTATGTATTCAGCGTTTTAGTGATTTTTTTGCTGAGTTGTTCAGGAAAGCAGCAAAAGCGAAACTCCATTGAAAAATTAGAAGTAAATATACTGGTGGAAGATACCATCAGGAAAAATGAAAAAACGTTGATAAAGATTTTTTCAAAATATACGGAATGGGGCATTGCCAAAGCCTATTTTGATTGTGACATTACTTCCAATCAGTATGTTGATACAATACACTGGGGAATAGCTGCCTGCGACAAGGAACTTTTTGTGAGAAACGATACGGTTTTAATTCAACTCACTCCTACCAGTAAAGGCGGAAAGAAATTTGAGGCCGTGAAAATCCTCCTAAGAGGCAAAACCACAAATGCGTATGGAATCATTGATACGACCTTTCATTATTCTGTATGGTAAGCATTTGTGCATGATTGATGATGTTATGTCCAGATAAAACCGGCCAAGACCCAAAGCCGGTTCAAGCGTCCTCGCCTGAGCTTTTGTGTGGGCAGGTTTGGGCTTTTTAAAAGATACTATTTTCCAAGGGCCCAAATGTTTCCGGTTGCGATTGTATTTTTTATCCATATTTTTGGATTCGCCGAATGTGGATTTCACCCATTCACCACCAACCCGCAAAACCCGCCTTTCCGCATGAAATATGCCAAAGCCATTGCCTCGCTGCTGTTCACCTTCGGCTTGGTGTACGCCCTCAATACGCGGCTGGGGCCGGCTCCGCCCGTGGGCAAGTTCCTCAATCCGTTCGGTGGTTTCTGGGCCAATGCCGAACCGCGCAATGCCCCCGCCGAACGCAAACTCAGCCTGCCCGGCTTGCGCGGCGAAGTGACTATTTTGTTCGACGACAACCGCGTGCCCCACATTTTTGCCGCCAACAACCACGATTTGTACTACGTGCAAGGCTACATCACCGCCACCGACCGGCTGTGGCAAATGGAACTGCAAACCCACGCCGCCGCCGGACGGGTCAGTGAAATCATTGGCGAACGCGCCGTGGAACTGGACCGCTACACGCGGCGGCGGGGCATGGTTCCGGCGGCCAAGGCATCGCTGCAAGCCATGCTCGCCGACCCGCTGAGCAAGGAAGTGCTGGAAGCCTACGCCGACGGAGTGAATGCGTACATTTCCGGCCTGTCGCCCAAGGATTATCCGCTCGAATACAAGGTGCTGGACTACGCCCCCGAGCCGTGGGAACCGCTGAAATCGGCATTGCTGCTCAAACAAATGGCCACCACATTGTCCACCAGCGACGACGAGGGCGAGATGACAAACGTGCTGGAAAAATACGGCCAGGCCGCCATCCGGGAACTGTTTCCCGACTATCCGTTCCGCGAAGACCCGGTCATCCCCGCAGGCACCAAGTGGGATTTCGAGCCGCTGCCATCGCCCAAACCGCCGGCAAACACCGGGCTTACGGCCCAAAATCCGGCAGCGGAAAATAGTATGTTTGAAAAAGCCCAAACCTCCCTCGCGTCCGGGTTTCAGCCGCCAAAACCCGAATTCAAGGGCGACATTGGCAGCAACAATTGGGCGGTGAGCGGCGCAAAATCGGCAACCGGCTACCCAATCCTCGCCAACGACCCGCACTTGGATTTGACGTTGCCCTCCATCTGGTACCAAATCCAACTGACCGGGCCGGATGTGAATGTGTGCGGAGCCACGCTGCCCGGTGCGCCGCACGTAATCAGCGGCTTCAACGAACGCGTGGCGTGGGGCGTGACCAACGTGGGTTCGGATGTAATGGACTGGTACAGAATTCGTTACAAGGATGCGGGCCGCGCACAATACTGGCACGGCGGCCAGTGGAAACCCGTCAGGAAAGTAGTTGAAGTAATTAAAATTCGCGGCAAACCCGATGTTATTGATACCGTTTCGTACACGCACCACGGCCCGGTGGTGTACGATCAGGGCATGAAACCCATGGATGCAGGCATTCCGGTGGGTTGCGCCCTGCGCTGGGCGGCGCACGAGCCATCGAACGAGACGCGGGCATTTTACCAACTGAACCGCGCTAAAAACTACCCCGATTACGTGGCCGCGCTGCAACATTACAAGTGCCCGGCGCAGAATTTCGTCTTTGCATCGGTGGAAAATGACGTGGCGATCTGGCCAAACGGCAAATTCCCGCTCAAATGGAAAGGGCAGGGCAAGTTCATTCTCGATGGCAGCAACGCCGCCCACGACTGGCAGGGCTGGATTCCGCACGCCCACAACCCGCACGTACTGAATCCGCCGCGCGGCTTTGTGAGTTCGGCCAACCAGTTTTCCGCCGATACTACGTACCCGTATTATTTGAACTGGGAATTTGCCTATTCGTCGCGCGGGCGGCGCATCAACGAACGGCTTACGGCCATGCAACGCGCCACGCCCGACAGCCTGCGGATGCTGCAAAACGACAATTTCAGCGTGCAGGCCCGCGACGTGCTGCCTTCCATGCTCTCGTACGTGTCGCAAAACCAGCTCAGCGGCGAGCAAATGCAAGTGTACCAAGCCATTGCCAATTGGGACAGGCAAAACAATCCCGATGCCATCGGCGCAACGGTATTCACGCTTTGGTGGCAGTATTTCAGCAACAAACTATGGGACGAGTTCGACGCGAGCCAACCCAAACCCCTGCGCATACCCTCGCGCGACCGCACCGTGCAACTGCTGCTCACCGAGCCGCAATCGCAGTGGATTGACCACCGCAAGACCCCGCAAAAGGAAACCTTGGCCGATTTGGTTACCCAATCGTTCCGCGCCACCGCCGATACGCTGGCCGCCAAACGCGGAACATTGGGCGAAAACTGGCGGTGGGCGGCTTATAAAAGTACCCGCATCAACCACTTGTCGCGCGGTATTCCGGCCTTCAGCCGCTACGACTTGCCCATAGGCGGTGGCAGCGGCATTGTAAACGCCACAACCGGAGCCAACGGCCCGTCGTGGCGCATGGTGGTGGCCTTGGGGCCAACCCCGCGTGCCTACGGCCTGTATCCGGGCGGGCAATCCGGTAATCCGGGCAGCTTTTACTACGACAACATGGTGGATATCTGGGCAAAAGGCGAACTGCCGGAATTGGTTTTCCTGCGCAGGCCCGACGACAAGAACGCCAAAATCATGAGCCGCTGGACAATGGGCAAGTGAGGGGTTTGGCCTTTCTGAAAGATACTATTGAACCTCTGCCAGAGTTCTGAACTCTGGCAGAGGTTTTGCGTAAGTCCCGGCTATTTCAGGCGTGAAATTCGTGCCGGTTCTTCCGATTCAACTGACGGTGGAAATCAGCGGGAGTATTTCAACCGGTAAAAACAAATGGTCCGGACAGCGGGTTTGGTGTTTTCTAAACATACTATTTTGGCCGCCCGGCACTGCAACTCATCTGGGCGAGAGAACCACGATTTTATCCGTTGTGACCGGGTTGCTGCGGTTACCGGCTCGGTCGGCAATGGAAATATCGAACGATAGCGTGTCGTTGGGCAGGATGGTGGAAGCCGAATCGGTGACCACGAAGGGCGGGGGCGTAATCACGAAACCGTAGGAGATGGTTCCCTCAATGGAACCGGCTTTCCCATCAGGCTTGAATATCGGCAAACGGCTGTCGGTCAGGGACGGGTCAAAGGCAATGGCCGACCGCCTGCCCTTGAACTGCTTGAATACCCTTGAAAAAAAATCCTTTGTCTTGGTGTCGCTTGTGCCTTGCACACCAATGTCGCCATCGCCGTCTTCAAAGCCGATGGACACAATGACCGAATCGCCGAGTACTGCCGGAGCCGGTGATTTCCTGATTCCCTTGAAGGAAATGGAAGGGGTGTCGCTGAACCGGGGGGCGATTTCGCCACAGGCGCACACAAGAAGCGCGGCGAGAACAATGAACGTTGCGGCAACCGTATTTTTACGCATGGATTTGTGGATTGACTTGAAAACCAACTGTTGTGCCTGAAGAATTCCTGACCCCATTCAAAAACTCACTGTTCGGTTCCCGCTTCGCATTCGAGCGGAAAGCCTTGGAATTGTTCCGTTTCCAAGCCGAGAACAATGCCGTTTACCAAAAATACATAAAGTTTCTGAAAGTCAGGCCGGAGCGAGTCCAAAGCATCGAAAACATTCCGTTTCTGCCCGTCGAGTTCTACAAATACCATTCCATCACTTCGGTGAGCCAGCCGCCCCAAACGGTTTTCGAGAGCAGCGGCACCACCGCGCAAACGCGCAGCCGCCACCAGGTACACGACACCGGTTTCTACCAAAAGGTGGCGCGGCAGATTTTCGGGCAGGCATACGGCTCACTGACCGGTTACCACATACTGGCATTGCTGCCTTCCTACACAGAACGCTCCGGCTCGTCGCTGGTGTATATGGTTACGGATTTTATTCGCGCAAGCCAGTCGCCCGAGTCCGGTTTTTTTCTGGAAGACCGGCAAAAATTGGTCGAAACCATTGACAGGTTAAGGCTGGGCAGCCGGAAAGTGCTGCTGATCGGTGTGACTTTCGCGCTGCTGGACTTGGCCGGAGATTTTGGCGGACGCGACTGGCACAACGTGGTTGTGATGGAAACGGGTGGCATGAAAGGCCGCCGCGAAGAACTGTTGCGCGAGGAAGTACACGGGATTCTCAAACAAGCCTTCAACCTGCCCGCCGTCCATTCGGAATACGGCATGACCGAACTGCTTTCGCAAGCCTATTCCACGGGCAGCGGCGTTTTTCGGATGCCCGCCACCCTGCGCCTCCTCATCCGCGACATCAACGACCCGTTCAGCATCGGCAACCGGCAGGGCGGCGGCGTGAACATCATTGACTTGGCCAACGCCGATTCGTGCGCGTTCATCGAAACCAAGGACATTGGCATGGTCGCCGCCGACGGCACTTTTCAAATCCTGGGCCGCTTCGACAATTCGGATGTCCGTGGCTGCAACCTGCTGGTGGGCTGAGAAAAGCCGTTTTGCGTTTGGCGTTTTCTATGGGCGGGTTTCGCATTTTCGGAACGGGCTGTTTTTTTGGTGGTGTTATCAATTGTGCGTACTCGGTTGCATTTAACTTAACCTACTCATCTTACCATGGTCTGTGGCACACAGACTACAACTGTCTGGCTGTCAGTGGACTTGCCAAATGTGTTAAGGATAAAATAGTATGTTCTAAAAAGCCAAAACCCCGAATAGGTTGTCCTAATCTTCCCGCTGTCGGTATTACAAACAACAACGAGAGGAACAGGAAAACCCGATTATGAATTCTCGTCTGTTTTTTTCATTTCAAACATTTTTTTGATATGATCCAATCCCGATGCGCTTTTCCATTTGAAAATAAGTGAGTATATCAAATGAAAGAAAATGCACACACCAAAAATCATGAATGATTCTTTTTCCTTTCCCTTTTGTAACAGTGTAAGAGCACCAACGCTCATGAAGAATAAGGAAAATATGAGAATGGCAAAATAGCCAGGTTGTGCTATGGTTGACAACCGGATTTTTAAAATGATTAGAGTCTTGCCATCCTCCTCCAAAACTGTTCCATGATAAAAAACCATGTCCATGCCTCCATAGCGAGTAAACACATCTTGCTTCTTTAACCTTCGCCGCATATAAAATTCCCCAGTGAAAAATTCACCTTCGTATAGACCAGAAATGTTATAAACCAGTGGTGTTACCAATGATGGGGCAGGCAAAGCAGTAACTGCATTAAATTTTGCCTCAAGTTCGGTAGATGTTAAGTTTGTATCGAGTGTATGCTTCTCGTACGGTAAGTAGGTCATTATAATTAGTTTAGATTATTTTATAATTTTGTCCCATGGGACGAGTAAACACACCGCAATTAACAACGGAAGCCAAAACCGCTTT
>JAYWIH010000168.1:0-7648 GCA_043789005.1 Sphingobacteriales bacterium | reverse complement strand
TCGGTAACGATTCGACGGAAGCCTTTTCGGCGGGGGCTAACCTCGGGACGCTGTTTATGTATGCCGTGGAGCAGGAATTTGATGAGGTCAACCTGATGATTGCCCAATTCCAGAAGCTCATCATGCGACTGCGGTACTCGGCCATTCCGGTGGTGGTGGCTCCGGCGGGCTTGACGTTGGGTGGTGGCTGCGAGATGACGCTCCACGCCGACCGGGTACAAGCCGCCGCCGAAAGCTACATCGGGCTGGTGGAAGTGGGCGTAGGCGTGATTCCGGGCGGTGGCGGCTGCAAGGAAATGGCGTTGCGATTGTCGGACAGCTACGAGGCGGGCGATGTGGAGCTGAATTCGCTGCAAAACGTGTTCATGAATATTGCCACGGCCAAGGTTTCGACCTCGGCCCACGAGGCGTTTGACATGAAATACCTGCGTCGCGGCGATAATATCACGCTGAACCGCAGCCGCCTGATTGCCGATGCCAAGGAATCAGTGATTGAACTGGCCGATGCCGGATACACGCAGCCCAAACAACGCAAGGACATCAGGGTGCAAGGCAGAACCGGGATTGCGCTGTTCAAAGCCGGAATTTCGGCAATGCGCTACGGCAAATACATCAGCGAACACGACCAGAAAATCGCCGAAAAGCTGGCTTATGTAGTCTGCGGCGGCGACCTTTCGTACCCGCAAGCGGTTTCCGAGCAGTATTTGTTGGACTTGGAGCGGGAAGCATTCCTATCGCTGTGCGCCGAACGCAAAACGCTGGAACGGATGCAAGGGTTGCTGAACGGCGGCAAACCGCCGAGGAATTGATTGTCTGAAACGGACGTATATAATCCTTGAATCCAATCATCCAGAAATAGTATATTTTCAAATACCAAAACCTCTTGTTGTCTGTGAGTTTTGCTTTGTGAATAATGCCCAAGATTGAAATAGAAACCCGAATAAAGTCAACACTTGAAATCTGTTTCGATCTTTCAAGAAGTATTGACTTGCATAAAATTTCAACGGCGCAAACCAACGAACAGGCAATTGCCGGAGTAATTTCGGGACTGATAGGCTTGGGTGAAACCGTAACTTGGGAAGCAACCCATTTTGGTTTGAAACAGCGGTTGACTTCAAAAATCACGGCGTACAACCGACCTTTTCATTTCCGGGACGAACAAGTGAAAGGTGCTTTCCAGTCGTTTGCTCACGACCATTATTTTGAGTTGGACAATGGATTGGTCATTATGAAAGATGTCTTTGAATTTCAGTCGCCGTTTGGCGTTTTGGGCAAATTTTTTAATAATCTGGTATTAACGAATTACATGACAAAACTGCTGAAAGAACGGAATGAAGTCATTAAGGAATTTGTGGAGACTGATAAATGGAAAGTATTGTTAAGTGAAAAATAGTATGTTTCCAAAAGCCCAAACCTGCCCATGAACCAGCCGTCAGCGCACGGAGAAAAGGTCTGTATGCCACAGACCCCGGTTTTTTTAATTCGGACTGCTTTTAGGCAAACACTTAAGTTCAATATTCACGCATTGTCATATACTATCAGCAACGCGAGGTTTTTATGGACAATACTGTGAAGGTGGCGACGATTGCATTGTGCTTGATGGCATTACTGGATTCGTGTGTGAATAAAGTCGGTTGCGACGCACCTGACCTTCCATACCAGGTTTTGACTGAATCCATCAAACGCTGGCTTCCTTACGCGTCGGATACGGAGATTTATTTTACCGATTCTAATGCGAACAGCGATACGATCCGGCTGCGAAATTTCTTTGCCGGGGATGACAATATCTGGCGTGGAGATGAGTGCGGTTTTGGACGCGGGCAATTTGTCAGGGCTAATTTCATTGACTCAAAATCCAAGGATACCATCAGAACGGAAATCGAATATAAAACAAGTTTCTCAACATCCCGGAAATCAACCTTTGTCACTTACCGTGATGAAATTCAAAACGTGGCATTGCCGACTTTGTATCGTCGTTACGAAAAGACAAAAAAAGTGAATGATAAAACCTTTGAAGATTGTATTTGGGTGGAATGTGTTTCATCCGATAACTGTATCCAGACCGGAATCACCAAATATTTCTTTGCAAAAGGGAAAGGGTTGGTTGCCTATGAACGGAACAATGTACTTTGGACTTTGACAAAATAGTATCTTTTGGAAACACCAAACCCGCCTTTCCCGGAAAATCAACCATTTGACAATTCAACCATTAAGCCAATAAACACATGAACGCATACATCGTGTCCGGCTACCGGACTGCCGTGGGCAAGGCTCCGCGCGGCGTATTTCGCTTCACCCGTCCCGACGACTTGGCGGCGGAAGTGATCAGACACCTGATGGCGCAACTGCCCGCTTTGGATCCGGCCCGCGTGGACGACATCATTGTGGGCAATGCCGTGCCCGAAGCCGAACAGGGAATGCAGATGGGCCGCATGATTGCACTGCTATCCATGCCCATCAACGTGCCGGGCCTGATCATCAACCGCTACTGCGGGTCGGGCGTGGAGGCGATTGCGCTGGCATCGGCCAAAATCAATTCGGGTATGGCCGAGTGCATCATCGCCGGTGGCACCGAATCCATGTCGCTGGTGCCCACCACGGGCTGGAAACTCACGCCCAACTACAACCTGACACTGCCGCACCCCGATTATTACATGGGCATGGGCCTGACCGCCGAGCAAGTGGCCGACCAGTTCCACATCAGCCGCGAAGACCAAGACCAGTTTGCGCTGCAATCGCACCAAAAGGCATTGGCGGCAATCAAGGAAGGGAAATTCAAGGAACAAATCGTGCCGATTACCGTGAAGGAAACCTATTTTGACGCGGAAAGCGGCAAGAAGAAAACCCGCGAATACGTGGTGGACACCGACGAAGGCCCGCGTGCCGACACGAACATAGAAGCGTTGGGAAGACTGAAACCTGTGTTTGCCATGGGCGGCAGCGTGACGGCGGGCAACTCGTCGCAAACATCTGATGGAGCTGGCTTTGTAATGGTTATGTCCGAACGGTTGGTGAACGAACTGAACCTGAAACCGATTGCCCGCATGGTCACGTACGCGGCGCGGGGCGTGGAACCGCGCATCATGGGCATTGGCCCGGTGGCGGCCATTCCGGTGGCGTTGAAACAAGCCGGCTTGCAACTCGCTGACATTGAGCAGATTGAGCTGAACGAAGCCTTTGCCGCGCAAGCATTGGCGGTGATGAAAGAACTGGACATCAACCCCGAAATCGTGAACCTCAACGGCGGAGCCATTGCCATCGGCCACGCGCTGGGCAGCACGGGGGCGCGGCTGTCGGTGCAGTTGTTCAACGAAATGCGTGCCCGCAAACAGAAATACGGCATGGTCACGGCCTGCGTGGGCGGCGGACAAGGCGTAGCGGGCATTTATGAGTTTTTGAACTGAATTGTCCTCGCTTCTTGTCATTCCTCCTTACGTCGGAATGATAAAAAATTGCGTCATTTTCTGAGCCCTGCAAGGTTTCATATACTTTGTGGGGGTTTTTTATTAAAAAAAATAGTATTCTTTAAAAAGTCAAAACCCCGAAAGCGTTCTCAATGATGAAAGTTGCCGGACATAATCCAATCCTTTCGTATGGCAATTGCTGGAGTTGCGGAACCAATTTGGTTCCCAAAGAAAATGCTACACCCGAACAAATAGAGAAAGGAAAGTATGCTTCCAGAGAGCATATAATTCCTAAATCTATGGGAGGGCACTTAAGATCTATGAAACTTCTTTGCGTAAAATGTAACAATGAGTTTGGTGTTACAATAGATGCAGACATGGAAGGGCAGTTAACTATTCATAAACTAATAAAATACAAGAGAGAAGATAGAATAAATGACAAAAAATCGGTAGGAACGGATGCTGACGGAAAAGAATATATCGTTTCAAGCGGATTAGGGAAATATAAATATTCCAAGCCCATATTTAAAGAAAATTCCGCCCTTTTCAATAACCAAGAAGAGGCAGATGGCTTTCGAAAAAAACGATGGGAAGAAGGCAAAAAATATTCCTCTCAAGAAATTCAACTTCCCCCGCCGGTTATTTATTTTACTTTTTCCATTTCGTCGGATAATTTGTACAAAGGAATTTTAAAAATAGCGATCAACTATTATATGTATTCACAAGGGAAAGTCGAATATTTAAGCCCTGCCATAAATGCGTTAAACGGTAATAATAGAAGCTACTACGATTTTGTGGGTTTTTATTTTGCATCTGGTATTGCTCAAAATCCATATGAACCACAAGGTGACGAAATCTCGCATATTATTCATCTACAAGCAGATAGGAGATCCAATCTTTTGTATGCATATATAGAATTATTCAGCACGTATTGCTTTTTGGTTGTTCTGAATGACAACTACATTGGAGAAAATTTTGAGTCTCAGACTTATGTATGGGATATTATGGGTGCTAATGAAATATCAAATAAACACAATGTTCAGATTTCCTTGTTTCGAAACCTTTTTATCAATCTTCATAACTGGAATTATACTCAAATCGCAGAAAAGATGTATCAAAAAAGATTGGAAAGAATAATGGGCATCATAGAGAAAATGCAACATGAATAATCTGTATGAATAGAATATGGATTTTCGAGATATATATAGGTCAAGTATTAAGCAATTAATAGATTTCGTAAAATGAATCGGTATTGAGGTTTGGCCTTTCCAAAAGATACTATTTTTCCGAAACCGAAATTTGCCGCTCAAACAAGCGGAGTCCGGAGTTTCCGAAAATCCTTTCCAGCCCACGGTTTCAACCGTGGAAATCAAATGGCAGCGCAATCCTTCCAGTCGTTTCAACGACTTGCCCGAGTCAAGGCTGAAAATAAATCCCAAAATTTTTTGCAATAATAGTATGCAAGCATAACATTATTTGTTATATTTGAACTGGATAAAGTGCCATTTACTTTTCCGCGAATATCCGTATCAACGAACGCGTACAAGCCCTAACAAACCAAAAGCCAAGATTTGTAATAGTCCGAGTAACAACAGTTTATAACTCAATCATTCTTTCATTCAAAATCCAAGATTCACTATGGAATCCGTATTGAACAAGTCCATCAAGGGCGGCGAATTTCTGGTCAGGGAAACCGAGGCCGGGCAGGTTTTCATCCCCGAAGAATTTACCGAGGAGCAGCGCATGGTCAAGCAAACCTGCGAGGATTTCCTGCGCACCGAAATCTACCCGCGCCTCAACGAAATTGACGCGGCCAAATCGCCCGACCTCATGGCTTCGCTCATGGACAAGGCTGGCGAACTGGGCTTGCTGGGCACGTCCATTCCCGAGGAATATGGCGGTTTCGGCATGAATTTCAACACGTCCATGCTCGTGACCGATGCCATCGGGGCCGGTCATTCGTTTGCGGTGGCCTTGTCTGCACACACTGGCATTGGCACGCTGCCCATTCTTTATTACGGCAACGACACGCAAAAAGCCCAGTACCTGCCCAAACTCGCCACCGGCGAATGGAAAGCGGCCTATTGCCTCACTGAGCCAGACAGCGGCTCGGATGCCAATTCGGGCAAGTCGAAGGCGGTTCTGTCGGCAGATGGCAAGCATTACTTGCTAAACGGACAGAAAATGTGGATCACCAATGGCGGTTTTGCGGATATTTTCATCGTATTCGCCAAGATTGACAGCGACAAAAACCTGTCGGCGTTCATCGTTGAGAAGTCGTTTGGCGGCATCACCATGAACGAACCCGAACACAAGATGGGCATCAAAGGCTCGGACACGCGCCAGGTTTTCTTCAACGATTGTCCCGTGCCAGTCGAGAACCTGCTTTCGGCCCGCGAAAACGGCTTCAAAATCGCCGTCAACATCCTTAATATAGGCCGCATCAAACTATCGGCTGCCGGAGTCGGTGCTTCGCGCGAGGTGATCAACCACGCCATCAATTATGCCAACGAACGCAAGCAATTCGGCACGGCCATCGCCAATTTTGGCGCGATAAAATACAAGCTCGGCGAAATGGCCACGCGCGTATATGCCTGCGAATCAGCAACCTACCGCGCCGGTCAGAACATCGAAGACACCATTGCCGACCTCATGGAAGGTGGCATGGACGAGGCCGAAGCCAAACTGAAGGGCGTGGAGCAATTCGCGATTGAGTGCGCGATATTGAAAGTCCACGGCTCGGAAGTGCTGGATTACGTGGTGGATGAAGGTGTGCAGATTTACGGCGGCATGGGCTACTCGGCCGATGCACCCATGGACCGCGCCTACCGCGATGCCCGCATCAACCGTTTGTTTGAAGGAACAAACGAAATAAACCGCCTTTTGACGGTAGATATGCTCCTGAAACGCGCCATGAAAGGCGAATTGGACATCATGGGGCCCGCTTTGGCGGTGGGCAAAGAAATCATGTCTATTCCCGATTTCAACATGGACGACAGCAACGAGTTGTTTGCCGCTGAGAAAAAAGTAATCAAAAACCTCAAAAAAGCAGTGTTGATGATTGCGGGCGCGGCAGTGCAGAAATTCATGATGAAACTGTCGGAAGAGCAGGAAATTTTGATGAACGTGGCCGACATGTCCATTGAATTATACGTGGCGGAGTCGGTGTTGCTGCGGGTCGAAAAACTGATTGGGGTGCGCGGCGAGGCGGCTTGCGCGTTGCAAAAAGACATCGCACTTTGCTATTTGCACGAGGCCGTGGACAAGGCCAACAGCGCAGGTCGCACGGCCATCTCGTCGTTTGCCGAAGGCGACGAGTTGCGCGTGATGCTCATGGGCTTGAAACGTTTTACAAAAATCGAACCTATGAATACCAAAGATGCCCGCCGCCGCATTGCCGAAGAAATGATAGAAGAAAACAAATTTGCGTTTTAATAGTCGTGAGCTTTGAGTCTTGGGTCGTGAGTATATCTCGTATTTTACCCAAAACTCACGACTCAATACCCAAGACATTAACCAATCAACAACTAACCTGTGAGCAGAAAGCTGATTCCATCTTGGAATTAGCTTTTTTTATTTTAAAATTTCCGAATCACAACCACGCCCGCAATCAAGAGCAATGCGCCCGCCACTTTGCCCCACGAAATGGGTTTGACAGGAACACCCAACCAGCCAAAATGGTCTAAAATCAACGAAACAAACATTTGCCCCGCAATGATGAGTCCAAAAGTAAGGGCAACGCCCAAACGCGGCATAATAACAATAACCGTACTGACGTAGTAAGCCCCCAAAAGCCCGCCCAACCACAAATACCAAGGCGCGGTTTTGGCCGAGGTAATTACTTGGCTAACAGGTATTTTGGTAGTTTGCGTGGCGATTATCAACGCAATAATTCCCGTCAAAAAAGAAAGAAAAGCCGCCCAGATTGGGTGTCCTACAAGCTTGGCCATTCGGCCATTAAGGGCAGCTTGAACAGGAAAAACTGCCCCGCAAAGCAGGGCGAGCAAGAGGTAAAATAGTTGATTCATGGGGGCGGTCGTGAGTATTGGGTAAAATCTGATTCCGTCAAACTAACCATTCAGTATTTTTTCGATGATTTGGGGATAATATTGATGCTGCAAAACGTGTACTTTTTAGGCCACGTGGTGGGCGTTTCGGTGGGCGCAACAGGGCAAGTGGCTTGAAAAATCACTGTGCCTTGGTCGTAGTGTTCGTTCACGTAATGAATCGTGATGCCTGATTCT
>JAYWIH010000167.1:0-7752 GCA_043789005.1 Sphingobacteriales bacterium | reverse complement strand
CGTCCATAAATTTGAAACGTATCTGTAATTCGATTTTTAAACTTCTCAATAAACGCTAAAAACAAAAACGCAATGCCAATCGTAACACTCATGAACATTAGTGATGGCGGATATTTGTGTACTTTTATGAAAGAAAGCAGCGTGAACAATCCGTTTTTTTGTGTGCTCCAAGTGTGTGGGTCACCGTAAATATTAATGAAGCGAACCAAAATAAAAAATACAAGTAAAGCTGTGCCAAGTCGGTAAAATAGTTTTTGGCGTTGTTCCGTCGAGAATTTTGCTGTAAAAAATGTTCCTGAGCAATAGCCTAAAATCATCAAACCAGTCCAAGGAACAAATGGATAAATAATAACTAAAGAATGATTTGGTACGAATGGATAATTGACACCATTACCGTGATGCAGTAAATCCCACCAAAAATTGGGCTTGAAGTTGGCATCTGATTCTGGAAAATCTAATAAATTATGGCCAAAAACTATCAATAAACCAATACCTAAAATGATATTGAAAGGCAAGTAAATAAGCAAACCCAAACACACCATGCTGATGCCAATTGCCCAAACAACTACCAGAATAAATGAATTGAAGTTAGGATCAAACGTTGTTCCAAAGTTGACAATGACAATTTCAAAAAAAATGAGCCACAATCCTCGTTTGATTAAGAAAGCACTTAACGCAGTTTTTGTTTTTCTTAAAGCTTGCAAATAGATAGATACACCTGACAGAAAAACAAAAATGGGGGCACAAAAATGGGTTATCCAGCGTGTAAAAAATAAGGCTGGCGTAGTGGTTTGTAGGTTCAAAGGGTCGTCTGTCTAAGCAGCAATATGAAAAAAGTCTCTTGTGTGGTCTAAGGCCATAATAACCATTATGACACCTCGTAAGATGTCAATGGATTGTATTCTTGGTTTTGTTAGTGATGTCATTTATTTGTTCTTATTGATTTGTTGTCGTGTTCGAGGTGTCGTCATAAGGTTTCAGCCAACGAACAGGTATTGCTGCAGGTGGGATATTTTATAACGTCCAGCCTGGAACCGCTGCCCAATTGAAAAACTAAAGTTGCAGTTAACAACAAAAAGCCAAATAGAATTCCGTCTGCCGGAACCGCTGCTGATAGCGAACTACAGCCGAAGATTTCAACGTCCTGCCCAACTTGCAGCAATACCCATGTTAGTGGCAGGCTTTCTTTGTGTCACTTTTCTTAACTTTCATATACCCATTTTCCTCCTGTCATTGTCCGCTCAATAGGAATGGTAATCAAAGTAGAAGGGTTTTCTTTATAAGGATTGCGACCAAGTACTACAAGGTCTGCAAGTTTTCCTACTTCCAATGAACCTTTAATCTTTTCTTCAAATGAAGCATACGCTCCGTTTATGGTACCAATTTTAATGGCTTCTTCTACTGTAACTTTTTGGTTGGCTCCCCAAACATTTCCTTTCATGTCTGTTCTTGTAACACTTGATTGCAAAAACATCATTGGCTCAAAAGGACCTGGGGGATAATCAGACCCAATAGTGGGGCGAATACCTGCATCAAGAAAACTTCTCAATGCAAACATATTTTTTAAACGCTCTTCACCATAGGCTTTCATTTTCTCACCATGATAATACACGTATGTAGAGAAAGGCATGGGGATAACACCTAATGCTTTCATCCTTTGCACAAGGCTATCGTTTATCATCGTACAGTGTTCAATTCTAAACCTTGGGTCTTTCTTAGGATTTTCCTTATTGAGGCGTTCATATAATTTGAGTGTGAGGTCAATGCCTACATCACCATTGGCATGAATACCAATTTGCCAACCTGCATCGTAGGCTTTTTTGGCATACGGATACATTTGTTCATCGTCCATCACTATAATTCCGTAATCATTTGGGCGACCTGTGTAAGGTTGCGATAATCTGGCAGTACGTTCAGAAATAGAACCATCACAAGTAATTTTCATAGCACCAATCTTCACCCACTCATTCCCCATACCTGTTCTTACACCTGCAGCAATCATTTTATCTATATGCTTATATGAAATCATACTATAAATACGAGTATGTAAGTCACCTGCTTCGTAAGCATCCTCATAAGCCTGTAAATAATCAGGAGTTCCATAGGCTTCAGTAGCAGAAGTTATACCTGTCTTTGCCATCATCTTTGAAATTAGCTTTACGCCTTCCTGTCTTTCACTACGGGTGTCCATATCTGGAATGATTTTGTCAAAAACATCGGCAGCAGCTTCTTTTACACAGCCTGTTAATTTATTGTCAGGTGTTCTCTCAAATTCACCACCTTTTGGGTTAGGTGTTGATTCGTCAATATTCGCCATTTTAAAGGCGAGGGAATTGCAATAATAGGTATGTCCTCCACGATGTGTTATTCTTACAGGATGTTCAGGAGCAGCATCGTCTAAGTCTGCCATGTTTATTTTGCGACCTTCATTAGTTTTGGTGTCATCATATTTAAAACCTTCTACCCAATTACCTTTGGGTGTAATAGCGGCTCTTTGTCTGATAGCGTCTTTAATTTCTTTAGTAGAACGTAAATCACAGTCCACCATTTTCAAATGTTTGATACCTGAAAAAGCAGGATGTGTATGTGCATCTATAAAGCCTGGCAGAACTGTTTTATATCCTAAATCGATTTTTTTTGTTCTGGCAGTTGCTAATCTTAATATCTCGGCATTGCTTCCAACTGCTATTAACCTTCCATCTGCAATGGCTAATGCCTGTGCTGTCGGTTCTTTGGGGTTTATGGTAAAAATGTTTCCGTTGTATAAAATAATGTCGGGCTCTATTTTACCAAATGATAATAACGGTATAGCAGCAGCAAACATTCCAAAGAATTGTCTTCTTGATTGTAAGTGATGATTTATTTTAGTCATATTGAGGTTGAATATTGTTTTATTTTTTAACTCTTATGAAGTAGCAGGGTGTGTCCGCTAAGCTTGCCACTAACTCTCAAATAGACGCAAGTTTTGCGCCTCATCGCAATGTTAGTGAAAGGGGCTGGGAATACCAAAATACGGTATCCGTTTTTCCATAACCGGGTTACAATCAGCTGGATAAGCCCTTGCAATCACTATCAGATTGAATTCGACAATACAAAATGCGCATTGCGTATCGGATGGTGTCTATCGTTTCCGGCAATACAAAATACGCATTGCGTCAATGACGCTGTTTGGCCTACCGGCAATACAATATGCGCAATAATGCGTGCCGTCAGTTCAGAGTGTCCAGCGGGCTTTTTATGTTCCTCAGGCTTTGCTCGCTTACCTGCGTGTAGCGAAGTGTCGTCTTGATGTCGTTGTGGCCAAGCAACTCTTGGATAAACCGCACATCAGTGCCGCTTTCCAGCAAGTGCGTGGCAAAGTTGTGGCTCAGCCCGTGAATGCCAACTTCCTTGTTTATTTTGGCTTTGCGCAGAGCCGCCTTGAATACGTGCTGCGCGCTGCGGATGCTGTAACGCTCACCGTACTGGCCTTCGAACAAGTATTTCCTGGGGCGGTGTTCCTTGGAATATTCTCGCAGTTGCGTCAGTACACTCTCCGGCAGGTTCACGTAGCGGTCTTTCTTCCCCTTTGCTCGTTCCACCAGCACTTGCATGGCTTGGCTGTCCACATCCGTGATTTTCAGGTTCACAATCTCGCTCACCCGCAGGCCCATTCCGTAGCAGAGTTTCAGCATCGTGTTGTGCTTGATGTTGGGGGTGGCGGCAAACAACCGCTTGATGTCGGCGGGCGAAATGACCTTGGGCAGGATGCTGGGCTTCTTGGGGCGTGGGATATCAAAGAAAAACTTTTCCCGGCGCAACACTTGCTCAAAGTAAAACTTCACGGCATTGATGCGGCTGTGGAGCGTATTTTCCGAAAGTTTAAGCGTGTTGACGCAGTACAGAAAATAACCGCGCAGCCGCTCGGGGGTGAGTTGCTCTACCGGGTGGGCTTTGAGCAGATACAACAATTGCGCAAACTCATTGCGGTACGTTTTGAGGGTGCTTTCGCTGTAAGCCTTCAACTGCAACATTTCAACCAATGCCCGGAGGGCGGGCTGGTTAGCGGGGTGGATGTGTCCGAGCACGTCTTTGCCCGCCAGCGGCGGAGCCAATCCAAACTGTTGGCGGTAATGTGGCGTGTTAAGCACGTACCAAGCCTTCTGGGAACTGCTCCAATGAACGCCCACCAGTTTGCGCACCCGCTTGTTTAGTTCGCGGTCATGGGCAAAGCGGATAAAGATCACGTCTTTGCCCCGGTGGGTGGTAGGTTCGTACGTAACAGTCGCTTCCATCAATCCTCTTCTCGTTCCGTTTTTTTGTCTAGCATAATCAATTGCTCGGCAATTATTTCAGTCACGTACCGTTTTATGCCGTCCTTGTCGTCGTAGTGGCGGGTTTTAAGTTTACCTTCCACGTACACCAAACTGCCCCGGCGTGGGTATTTGTCGGCAAGTTCGGCTAAACCACGCCACAATACCACCGTATGCCATTCGGTATCAGCGTGCGACTGTCCGTTTTTGTCTTTGTAGGTATCGGTGGTGGCCAGCGAGAAATTGGCAACGCTGATATTGCCTTCAAGCGTTTGCACTTCCGGGTCTTTTCCCAAATTGCCAATCAGGGTCACTTTGTTCAGTCCTCTCATTTTTTATGTCTTTACATGCATATCCGATTCAGACACTTAAAATTAAACTTAAAACCCCCGTCGCCGCCAGCAGGGGTTTTGGGTTTTCAAAACATACTATTTTTCAAGGAGGGTTTTGGGGTAGGCTGGCAATGTGAAAGATGGAAAACGAGGACGTAATTTACGCCTGCCGCCATATTGCCAAACCAATGTCAGTAATGGCTTTTTATTTTGTCCCCAATATAGTTCAAAGCCTTATCATAAGTCTCAATACCATGTCCCACATTGTTAAATACTTTTGTTTCTTTCAAAAACCTTAAATGTTGTTTTGCATTTTCAATGGATTTTTGAAATGGAAAGAGCAAGTCTTTGTCACCTTCGAGAAGGTAGGTTTCGGCTTTTACATCTGAGAGTTGCTTGTCCATATAATATGGCTTTTGTGTTTTATCCTTGTAGCGATTTATGGCAAATACCTCATAGTCAACAAGCATTTTTTCCGAAAATACAGACAGTTTGTGATGGGGTTTTAAAAAGACGGCTTTGTCTAAGAATTTCAACACATTCTTTTCCGTCGGGCTTACAATGGGCAGCAAATTGAAATAAAGGTTTTTGAGTGTCATCGAAAAAGGTTGCAAGCAGCCAGGATTCAGCAGAAAAGCCGACTTTATTTTTTCAGGCTTCACGATTCCAAGTTTCATACAGATGAGCCCGCCAAATGAGGCTCCCGCAACAAATGCTTTTTCGATATTCAATTTGTCCAAAACTTCCGCCGCCCAAAAACCATAGTCCAATGATTTGATTTCCGGGGTTGCCCCATCACTCAGATTAGGAAGGCCATTTGTTTCCACCATGAAGATTTTCATCTTATGGTTCAGGTTGTCAAGCCCTTTGTCAAAATCCCAAATCAAGGAGGTTGTTCTCGCACCCGGGAAAATCACCAATGTCTCAAGGTGTTCCTCCTTTGTGTTAAGGCCCCAGACACGGGTGTTTCCAAGTGAAGTTTTTATTTCATACCGTTCATATCGCCTCCCGTTATTTTTCTCCAATTGTCTTACCCAACTTTCAAAATGCTCGAAGTCAGCCTTCTTGTCTTTAAAACATGATTCCCTTTTTATTTCCATCGTCTTTCATGTTAGCGTCTTTTTAAAATACCCGCCTTATTACAGTACCAGCCGTGCTTTTTGCTTGTTTGCCGATAGGGGGTTTGGGCTTTTTGAAACATACTATTTCGCTGCGTACTCGTCCATGATGTATTTGATGCCGCGAATCGGTATCACCACCCAGTCGGGGCGCATGTTCAGCTCGTAGTTGAGTTCGTAAATCGCTTTTTCGAGGATGAAGATTTGCAGCATCAGGTCAACATCCTCCAAGGTGTCGGGCAGGAAATTCTGGCCTTTGGCGGTTTCCAGATACGACTGCATGAAAAAGCCCGATACGTAGTGGTACCATTGCTTGGCCCAGGTTTGCAGGTACGCCACGTCTTCGCGGCGCATCTTTTCGTCCTGGATCAGTTGGTAGAACGCCGCGTAGTGAAACGACCGGATCATGCCCGCCACGTCGCGCAGGGCAGAGCGTTTCAGGCGGCGTTCACTGAACGAACGTATCGGCTCGCCTTCAAAGTCAATGATGATGAAATCCTCGCCCGTAAACAGCACCTGGCCCAAGTGGTAGTCGCCGTGGTTGCGGATCTTGTTGGTGTTGAATTTGTGTCCGTACACCCGCTGCATGAATTTCAGGATGGCGGGCCGCATATTCAGCACTTCCTCGGCTTCGGCACGCACCGGTTCGGGCAGCGTGGCCAGCTTCTTTTTCAGCAAGTCGAACGAGCCGCGCACCTGCGCCACCAGCGACGAATACAGCGAACGCTGGTAGTGCAGCGAATAGGCCTCCGGCTCAAAGCCCTTGGCATCTGGTTGCGAAGCCAGCGCCAAGTGCATTTCGGCAGTGCGCTGGCCCAGCAGCCGCACCCGCTCCACGTACGCGCCACCGAGCAGTTGCTGCATGATTTCGGGAATCTGTTCAAAAGTCACCGGCTTGGTGAGCATCCCCACGGGCGGCGGCACTTTCATGTTGCGGTTTTCGGTCAGTTTGCGGTCGAAGAACCGGCGCAGCACATCGCCAAAATACGCCCACGCATCGCCTTGGTTGGGCACCAGTTCCTGCATCATGCCCAGCACCATGGGGTCGTGTTTGGCCTGCTGGTATTCAAGCGACCCGGCAAACTTGGGTACGTGCCTGAAACCGGTTTGCTCGGTCAGGAAACGCGTAACCTCCAGGTCGGGATTGTAGGCGCGGTCCAGTTTGCGGTAAATCTTAAAGAAATACTTGTCGTTGAAAACCGCCGAGGTGTTGCTCTGTTCGGCGTTCAGGATTTTCGATTTCACTTCCTGCTTTTTGGTTCCGCGCAGGGCTTTTTCCACATCTTTGGTCACGTAGGCGTTCAGGTCGCCATCGCCCACGCGCATCTTGCGTTTTTGCGTCATCAGGGCATAGAGCACATTGCGGAATTCATCGCTGTACACGGCATCGTAGAGAATGCCTTTTTTGCCGCCCACTTGCACCGCAATAATCACCGCCTTCGGGCTTTCGTCGCGGATTTTCCGTTCCTCTTCGCCAAAAGCCAATGCCACCGGCAGCGAATACATTTCGGGCAGGCCTTCGTTGTAGTTCACTTCCAGCACGAAAAACGCCGATTCGCTGCTTACCGTTGGGATGGTGATGTTTTCCACGACCTGCACCGTCTGGATGGTGCGGGCCTTGCCGCCAAACCAGCGGCAACTGAGCAGGTATGAGGGCAGGACTTTGTTTTCGAGGAACCGGATTTTCTTCGCTTCCGACAGTTCGTCCCAGTCCGAAAGCTCCAAGGCGGGCAGTTGGCTGTTGTCGCGCGCCAAGGCGGTCACCTCCACTTTTTTCAATGCCAGCCAGTAGTAACTGTGCGCCGTCAGCGTGAACAGGTAATCGTGATCCTTGATGGCGGGGAATGCGTTGTGGCTGAACACCTCGATTGGCTCGTAACCCTTATAGGCCGACAAGTCAAGCTCAACCGCTTGCGGAAAGCGCGACAGGTTGGCAACCACCAGCATGGTTTCGTCTTCGTAGGAACGGATGAAGGCCAGCACCTTTGAGTTGGCGGGATTCAGGAACTG
>JAYWIH010000166.1:0-32464 GCA_043789005.1 Sphingobacteriales bacterium | reverse complement strand
ATTTCCAAGTGAAGTGATCCCAAAGAAACCTCACCCCCGGCCCCTCTCCTGCCGGGAGGGGAGCAAAAAACGAAAGCAAAAGCCCCTCCCTTGCGGGGAGGGGTTGGGGTGGGGTTTTCAGTTATCATTCAAGGTTAACGGATTTTCGGGTATGGTCAAAATCAGGAACATAGAATTGGGCGAATTTCCGCTGTTGCTGGCTCCGATGGAGGATGTTTCGGATCCGCCGTTCCGGGCGGTGTGCAAGGAAAATGGGGCGGACATGATGTACACCGAGTTCGTGTCGTCAGAAGGGTTGATCCGGGATGCAGCCAAAAGTGTGCGGAAATTGGACATTTTCGAGTACGAACGCCCGATCGGCATCCAATTGTTTGGCAGCGACGTGGAAACGATGGGCAAGTGCGCCGAAATTTCCACCGCCGCCGGTCCCGATTTGATCGACATCAATTACGGCTGCCCGGTCAAGCAGGTGGCTTGCCGGGGAGCCGGGGCGGCTTTGTTGCAAGACATCCCGAAGATGGTGCGCATGACCGAAGCCGTGGTAAAAGCCACGCACCTGCCCGTGACCGTGAAAACGCGCCTCGGCTGGGACGACAATACAAAAAACATCTTAGATGTGGCCGAACGGCTGCAAGATATTGGCATTGAGGCACTTAGTGTCCATGGTCGCACCCGTGTGCAGATGTATAAGGGCGAGGCCGACTGGACGCTGATTGGCAAAGTGAAGGAGAACCCGCGCATCCGCATCCCGATTTTCGGCAACGGCGATATTGACTCGCCCGAGAAGGCGCTGGTTTACAAGAACCGTTACGGTGTGGACGGCGTGATGATTGGCCGCGCTTCCATCGGCTATCCTTGGATTTTCCGCGAAATAAAATACTATCTCCAGACGGGGCAAAACCTGCCCGCGCCCACGCTGCAGGAGCGGGTGGATGTGTGCAAGCGGCACTTGGATTTCTCCATCCGCTGGAAAGGCTCGAAAACGGGCATCTTCGAAATGCGCCGCCACTACACCAATTATTTCCGTGGCCTGGAACATTTCAAACCTTACCGGATGCGCCTCGTGGAATCGGGAGACCATGCCGACATTATTGGGATTTTGCAGGAAATCGCGGAAAATTTCAGCTTGGCGGAAGTGTGAGAATAGTATGCCGCAAAAAGCCCAAACCTCACCTCCATTTTGGAAACCTTGATATTATGAGAAGTTATGATTTCGAATATATAAACACTCATTATGCTCTGATTGAATAATTTTTATTCAAAGCGGATAAAAGTGTTTTAGACATCAGTTATAGCATTACTGAAAAGCAAATAATTATTCAAGTAGTTGTATTAGAAGGATTTAACCTTCAACAAGAGAAAATAGAAAATGTTAAAAAAAGCTTAGTGGGCTTTGACGTTGTAATTACAGAACTACATCTAACTAAAGAGCAGTTTAACGATAGCAAAGGAGAATGGCGACCCCAATATTATGAATGGTTAGATTGTTTATTGTTCTCAAAAGCTGAATTACTGTAATGGAAATAGAAACAAAATATCAGGCTTGTGCTCTTAACGAAGCGTTAATTAGAAACATCAACGATAATTTTAAAAGTGTATCTTTTGAAATCCTTGATAATGGAGATATAAAGACTAAAATTGTCTTATCAGAATTAACAGAACAGGAAGAAGATTATATTGAGGATTTAGTTGCAGAGTTTTCCGCTAAACAAGAGAATGATTGTGTTTTAAAGCCAGTAGTTGAAATCGGAAATAGTCCACCATTAAAGAATGTGGTTTACAACAAGGTTTAAAACAGAAACTCTCCAACTGTCGCATCTGTAGAGAATTTTGCCGTCGTTTATTTCTTCATCGAGCATAAAAGCCTTCCAATAAAGCATTGATGTTCTCTGGCGAATCCAGTTCGCGTTCATCTTCTTGCCCTGCTTGTTCCGAATAAGCGATTATCTCATCGTCAAAAATTTCAAATTCAAGATAATCACCATTTTTTCTGTGGTATTCGAATTGCACACTTTGACGGGCCGTCGGGAAGATTTGGGGCTGATACGCTAGTGAGTGCACTATGCGTTCTGTCTTTGCAAGTAATTCAGCTTCAAAAGGTATTGCTCCGTTGCCGTTCCAATTCGCAGCCAATTGCTTGAAATCAGACAGGGTTTTCAGGTTTTCCCCCAGTTTTGTGGTTTTTTCCCACTTTACAGTGTGTTCCATGGCATTGGGTTTTTATGCGTTTACGAATATACACTTTCAAGGCGAATTTTCTACCTCAAACTAACGATTTTTCATCACACAGTCAGCATGGCCGCGCCAAACACGCCCGCGCTGTCGCCGAGTTCGGGTTTGAGGAAAATGGTGTCCAAGCGGCTGTTGAATACGTATTTGCGCACTTCGGTCACCCCTTCGGTGTAGAGCAATTCAATATTGGAAACGCCACCACCCAGCACAATCACATCCGGATCCAGAATATTGATGACAACCGACATGGCCTTGCCGAACATTTCAATCAGCCGCCGTACCGTGGCGGTGGCGTGCGGGTCGGTGCCGGTTTCATGGCGTTGCATTATTTCCTTCATGGTCAGCTTGTTACCGCTGATTGAATAATAGAACCGTTGCAGCGACGGGCCGGAAAGCACCCGTTCCACGCAGCCAACCTTGCCGCAATAACACGCGCCGCCCGATTCGTCGAGGAAGTTGTGCCCCCATTCACCGGCAATGCCCTGCCGCCCGTTCAGCACCCGGCCATTGACCACAATGCCGCCGCCCACGCCGGTTCCCATAATTACCCCAAACACGGTTTCGGCCTGCGGCATTTCGCGTTTCGCCGCACCCAACCGGGCTTCGGCCAAGGCAAAGCAGTTGGCATCGTTGGCCATTGATACGGGCAACTGCAGCTTGGCTTCCAAGTCGCGTCGGAAAGGCATTTGGTTCAGGCACAGCGTGTTGCTGTTTTTGAGCGTTTCCGTAATCGGATCCAACGCGCCGGGTGTGCCAATGCCCAGTTTTTGGGGTTGCGCACCGGTGGTGGCGGCGAGTTCGCGCACCAGCGATGCAATCCGGTTCAGGATGTGTATGTAGCCCTTGTCTGCCTCGGTGTCAATGCGCAACCGCCGCACCACTTCCGGATTGTCGGCCGATTGCAGCACCACGCCTTCTATTTTTGTGCCGCCCAAGTCTATTCCGAAAAGCATTTTATGTCGGTGAAAAGTGAATGGCCCCCAACCCCAAAGGGGAGCAAAGCCCCACCTCGGCTCTCCCCGAAAGCCTGCCGGACGGACAGGGGAGGGAGTAAAAAAATAGTATCTTTTGAAAACCCCAAACCCCAGCGGCTGAAAGCCTCCTCCTTCGGAGGGGGTTGCCTGCCTGTTTACAGACAGGGGGAGGCCGTTGAGCCGCTTTTCTACTTCATGTGCGGCTCCAGCAATTTCACCACGTCCGGGTCGGACAGGTTGTCTTTGGTCACTAATTTCACGCCGGTATCCACGGTTTTTTCGTATTTCTCTCCCTTGATGATGGCTACCATGGTTTTTACGCCTTCGTAGCCCATTTTAACCGGATCCTGCACCACCACGCCCAGCAATTTACCGTCTTTTATGGCACTCAGCAGCGTTTGGTTCACATCGAAACCCACGAATTTCACCTTGCCCGCCAAGCCTTTCTGTTCCAAAGCCCGCAGCATTCCCTGCGTGGCCGACTCGTTGGAGCAGAAAATGCCGGTCACTTCGCTGCCGTACTGGTTCAGCAGGTTTTGCGACGACTGGAAAGCCTTTTCAATCGTTGCCCCGGCATATTGGTTGTCCGATAGGAAAATTACCTGCGGTGCGTATTCCTTCATGCCTTCCAGAAATCCCTTTTCACGTTCGGCGGTCGAGGCCGAGCCTTCGCTGTACCTGAGCAAAATGATTTTGCCCTTGCCGCCCAGCACCTCGGCTAAACGCTTGGCGCACAGCTTTCCGCCCGCGTAATTATCCGTGGCAACGTAAGCCGAGGGCGCATCGGACGACAGGCGCGAATCGAAGATGACCACCGGAATCTTACGGCCCACGGCGGCCTTCACCGATGGCACCAACGCCCGGTCGTCGAGTGGGGCCAGCACGATGCCGTCCACGCCCCGGCTCACAAAGTTTTGCACCACTTGGATTTGCATCTGCCGGTCGTCTTCCTTTTGCGGCGACTGCCAGAGCATTTCCACGCCCAGTTCCTGCGCGGCTTTTTCGGCTCCGGCCCGCACGCTTTTCCAGTGGGTGTGTGTGCTGCCCTTGGGCACAACGGCAATTTTCAATGTTTTTTTATCGCTTCCCGCTTCCTTTTCAGTAGTGGTTGATGTGGACGATGAGCCGCCGCATTGGAACAGGAACAGGGTAGAACAGGCAAAAGCCAACGTTGCGGCAACTTTTCGGATGGATTGGGTCATGGTAAGTTTTCGGGGAAAAATGTTTTTATTTCAAGTCCCGAAGGTTCGCAAAATTTCGTTGCCGAGCAAACGCGGGTTTGGGGTTTCCGGAAGATACTATTTTGCCTTTGCCCCACGCGCCAAAGTCGTTAAAACGACTGAAAACACATTTGCGCCATCTGTCCCACGGTTAAAACCGTAGGCTATTGAGCAACCAAATCAGCCAACGCCAACTCCGCTTTGGCAAAGTCGAAGCCATCCAATACTTTCTGCATCTCACTGATAATCTGCGTGTTGCACAGATTGCCAATGCTGCCTTCGTGCGTGTGGTTCACTTGCGTGTTAGGCTGGTACGTGCCATCCGCGATTTCCTTTCCCACCTGTTTGTATGCCTCCCGGAACGGAACGCCCTGCAACACCAGTTCATTCACCCGTTCCACACTGAACAGGTAGCGGTAGCGGCTGTCTTGCAAAATATCAGGATTTACGCTGATGTTTTCGAGCATGAAATGCGTGATGTCCAAGCAATTTGAAATCTCGTCCAGTGCCGGAAACAGGATTTCCTTGGTCAGTTGCATTTCGCGGTGATAGCCCGATGGCAGGTTGCCCGTCAGCAGTGTCAGTTCGTAGGGCAGGGCTTTGAGGCGGTTGGTGCGGCCGCGCAGCAGTTCGGCCACGTCGGGGTTTTTCTTGTGCGGCATAATGCTCGATCCGGTGGTCAGTTCGTCGGGCAGGGTCACGAAGGCGAAATTCTGGCTGTTGTACAGGCACACATCCATGGCCAGCCGCGAAAGCGTGGCCGCCAACGCCGCCAGTGCCACGCTTACGCTGTATTCGGTTTTGCCACGCGTCATTTGCGCATACACCACATTGTAGTTAAGCGTCTCGAATCCAAGCAGTTGCGTGGTCATGGACCTATCCAGCGGGAACGACGAGCCGTAGCCCGCCCCCGAACCCAACGGATTCTTGTTGGTGATTTTATAGGCCGCCTGCAACACCAGCATATCGTCAATCAGGCTTTCGGCGTAGGCTCCGAACCACAACCCGAACGATGACGGCATGGCGACTTGCAGGTGCGTGTAACCGGGCAGCAGCACGGTTTTGTATTCCTCGCTGAGCAAAATCAGGCGGTCAAACAGGCGTTTGGTTTCGCGGGCGATGTGCGCAATTCTGTCGCGGAGGAAGAGTTTGATGGCCGTCAGCACTTGGTCGTTGCGCGACCGGCCACTGTGGATTTTCTTGCCAACCTCGCCGAGTTTCTGCGTCAGCAGCCATTCTATCTGCGAATGCACATCTTCCATTCCGTCGTCTATCCTGAACCCGGAGGTTTGGATGTTTTGGAAGATACTGTTCAGTTCGCGGCGGATTTGAACCAGTTCACCGGCAGTGAGCAAACCAATGGATTGCAGCATCTGGGCGTGTGCCAGCGAGCCAAGCACGTCGTATCCGGCCAGGTGCAAATCCATTTCACGGTCTTTGCCCACGGTGAACCGCTCTATTTTTTCGGCCACGGCCGTGTTTTCCTTTTGCCAGAGTTTCATGGCGCAAAGGTGCGAATTTTATGCGTGGCAGAGAATAAAAAACCCCGCCCCCGGCCCCTACCCGCAAGGGAGGGGAGCAAAGACTCCTTTTTTGAAGCCCCTTCTCAGTAGGAAAAGGCCTGCCTGTCGGCAGATAGGGATTTAGGGATGAGGTTTTTCCCAACAAAAAAGGCGCGGTGATGAGCCGCGCCTTTTTGACAAACCGGATTCCGGTAACTTATGATTTCTTCGCGTAGCGTTTGTTGAATTTTTCGATGCGGCCAGCCGTATCCATGAGCACGTTTTTGCCGGTGTAGAACGGGTGCGACTCCGAACTCACCTCTATTTTGACGACCGGATACGTGTTGCCGTCTTCCCAGACAATGGTTTCAGCCGAACCCATCGTGGAGCGGGTCAGGAATTTGTAATCGGCCTGCTGATCCCAGAATACAACGGGCTGGTATTTGGGGTGGATGTCTTTTTTCATGGCGTAATGTCGGTTTTTGGTATTTTCAATGACAGGGGTTCGGGCTTTTCCAAAGATACTATTTTGAAATCACTCCAAAACGGGCTGCAAATATAGCGGTTTTTTCAAAAAAACTAGTGTTGGACGGATGTTTTTCAGAGCCGGATAGAAAAAATAAACCGGGAAATCGGGATATTCGTTTGGCTGGCGCGGGGCATTCGCCTAATTTTGCGCACCGACACATAAAAATTCATATTTTAAAAACAAAGATGGCAACCAACCGCACGTTTACCATGATCAAACCCGATGCCGTGCAAGACACGCATACGGGCAGTATTTTGCAGATGATTGAGGCCGCCGGATTCCGGATTGTGGCCCTGAAACTGACCCGCCTGACGGAGGAAAGTGCCGGGAAATTTTACGAAGTCCACAAGGAACGCGGCTTTTACGGCGATTTGTGCCGCTATATGTCGTCCGGCCCGATTGTGGCGGCCATTTTGGAAAAGGACAACGCCGTGGCTGATTTCCGCAAGCTGATCGGAGCCACCAACCCCGCGCAGGCCGAAGAGGGAACCATCCGTAAGCGGTTTGCCAAGTCATTGGAAGCCAATGCCGTACACGGCTCGGACTCGGACGAGAATGCCGAGATTGAGGGAAGTTTCCATTTCCAAGCATCCGAAAAATTCTGACACGCGGCTTTCACCAAGTTTCCCGGCCCTTGCCTTTCCGGCAGGGGCTTTTTTAGTGCTTTCCCTCGCCCCGTTTGGTGATGAAAGCGGCAACGGCCAGCGAAATGACCATCAAAATCGCCGTACCGCCAAAAGCGTAGCCGAAGCTGGCGGGCACTTTGCAACTGGTCAGGACGGTGAGCAGCAGGGCGGAAAGGAGGGGGGTTCGGATGTTTTTCATGATGCTATTTCCGGGTGAGGTTTTTCGAGCGTTTGAGAGTGCAATCTACAAAAAATACGTTTTGCTGTTTTTTTGATTGCGATTTTACTGCCTTGGCCGAGATGGGAATCTCGGCACATGGGCGGCACGAGGTAGGAACCTCGCGCCAGTTTGGTTTGCAGGCCAAAGTGCCAAGCCAGAACAGCCCGGTTGCAAACCGGGGCGGACGTAAAGCGTAGCCGGACTTTCCAAGTCCGGCGTTTTGGTGCGGTCGGGTTTGGCCTTTTCAAAACATACTGTTTTCGGGCGGCGACACTACAGCAACTCCACCAGCGTTTCCAAAGCCATGCGGCGCGAGCCTTTGATGAGGATGTGCGCATTCTCCAATTTGTTGTCCGTCAGCCAATTGTTGAGCGAGAACTTGTCAATGAAATAATACGCTTCCGGGTTGGCGGCCACCGCGTTTTGCATCAGTGGGCCGCATAGCAGCACCGTTCCGAATTTGCCGCGCGCCACCATTTTTCCCATGAGGGCGTGTTCTTCGGCACCGTATTCGCCCAGTTCGGCCATATCGCCCAGAATAACCACTTTCCTGTCGGCTTCCAACGCCGCAAAATACTCCAGCGAGGCCAGCATGGAAGTCGGGTTAGCGTTGTAGGCATCCAATAAAATCGTGTTCGTTCCCTTGGCAATCGTTTGCGAACGGTTGTTTTCGGACACATAACCGCCCACCGCCGCATTTGCATCCACCGCTGACACGCCAAAATGCCCGCCAATGCACAGCGCGGCGGCAATGTTTTCAAAATTGTGGCGGCCTGGCAGGTTCGTTTCGGTGACATGGCCCGCCGCATGGCGGTAAACCACGTTCGGAGCCGATGCAACCAGTTCGCAACCCGCTGGCGGGTAATTGATGGCGGGCAATTGGCGTTCGGCCAGCATTTGCTGCAAAACCGGGTTTTGCGCGTTGGCGAACACCGTTCCGCCGTGCCGCACGAAATAATCGTACAGTTCGCCTTCGCCCTTTTTCACGCCTTCAAAGCCGCCGAAGCCTTCCAAGTGCGCCTTCCCGATGTTGGTGATCAGTCCGTGCGTGGGTTCGCAGATGCTTGCCAGTTCGGCAATGTCGCCCGGGCGGTTGGAACCCATTTCCAGCACGACCATTTCAATTTCGCGGCCAACGGACAAAAGCGTGAGCGGCAAACCGATGTGATTGTTCAGGTTGCCGCGCGTGGCATAAGTCCGGTACCTAGCCGACAGTACGCGGTGCATCAGTTCCTTGGTGGTGGTTTTGCCATTGGATCCGGTCATGGCGATGACCGGTACGGACAGTTGCCGCCGGTGGTGCCGCGCCAGGTTTTGCAGGGTTTTCAGCACATCATCCACCAACACAAAACGTTCGTCCGTGGCAAAAGCGGCATTGTCCACTACGGCGTGGCTGGCTCCCTTAGCCAACGCCTGCGCCGCAAAAGCGTTTCCGTTAAAATTTGCGCCTTTCAATGCAAAAAACAGCGAGCCGGGCGTTATATTACGCGTGTCCGTGGAAACAACGGCGCACGACAAATAGATTTGGTAAAGCGTTTCGGTATTCATTGGGGCATCGGTTTTTTCACGGCTGTCCAGTTGTTTCCGGCAAATATGATGAGTCTTTGCGTAAAAAATATGTTCTCCCACCTGTTTTGTCAATATCCATGAACGGCGAAAATAGTATCTTCGGTAAAGGCAAAACCTGCTTGTGGCTGGTGTTGTGTTGCGTGGCGGTGTTGCAGGCGGGTGCGCAATCGTTTCGTTTCCAGTGGGATGCGAGTGTGCCGGTGTTGGCGCAAAACGACACGCTGGCCAACCCGTGGGCAGGCGGACTGAATGCGGCGCAATACTCAACCATGAAGCTGGATGGTGATGCCGTGGAGGATCTGGTGGTTTTCGACCGGTATGTCAACAAGCTATACACTTTTCTGGCCGAAAAACACGGCGGCACGTACCGTTACCGGCACGCGCCGCGCTACGAAACGCAGTTTCCAAGCCTGCGCAACTGGCTTTTGCTGGCCGACTATGACCGTGACGGCAAAAAGGACATTTTCACGCACACCGATTTCGGGATGCGCGTGATGCGTAACGTTTCGGCCAATGGCGAGTTGCGTTGGCAAACCGTTGCCGACCCATTGCTGACCGAAAATGCGTCGGGTCGGTTCAACTTATCCGTGCAACCGACTGACATTCCGGCCATTGCCGATGTGGACAACGATGGCGACTTGGATGTGCTGGCTGGCGACGGATCGGGGCACTTGGTGTTTTGGTACCGCAACCAAAGCATGGAGAAAACCGGAAATGCCAGCGGGCTGGATTTCGTGACCGCCAGCCGGTGCTGGGGCGCATTTGCGGGCGGTGAAACCTGCGGCCAATTCGAGCTGGATCATTCATGCGATGTCCAAGGTCGGCTGGCTGGTGGCCGGGTGCAGCATTCCGGCTCGGCCATGCTGGCTTTGGACATGGACAACAACCAAGTGCAGGATTTGCTGCTGTCCGGTATTGAATGCAGCAAACTGGCTTGGATCACAAACGGAGGCACGCCACAAGATGCGCGCATGACCGGTTTTACGGCCAATTTTCCGGCTTCCAAACCTGCCAGCCTGCTTTTTCCGGCGGCTTTCTCCGAAGATTTGGATTTCGATGGAAAAAAGGATTTGATTGTCGCGCCGAATGGGCAGGAAAATGATGGCAACCTGCTGAATTTCAGCCATTCCAATTGGTTTTACAAGAATAAGGGAACCGACCGGCAACCCGATTTCGCGTTTGTGGAAAACGATTTCCTGCAAAAAACCATGGTTGACGTGGGCGAAATGGCATTTCCCGCCCTTGCCGACTACGATGCCGATGGCGATTTGGATTTGTTTGTCGGCAATGCGGGCAGTCCGGCAGGCGGCGGCAGGTTGCTGGCAACGGTTCGCCTGTACGAAAACACCGGCGACAAAACCAAGGCCGTTTTTCGCTGGAAAACCGACGATTTCCTTAATTTCTCCACGTTGCGGGCATCGCACCTGAAACCTTTTTTCGTGGACTGGAACCGCGACGGCGCCACCGATCTGGTGCTGATGAACACCACGGTAAGCGGCACTTCCAGCACCGGTTTCAAACTTTTCATCAATGCCGCCCCGCGCGGCCAAGGTTTCCGGTTTACGGCGGATGGCTTCAAAATACTGCCGTTTGGCAGCCTGAGCAGCAGTTTTGTGCCGAGTTTTCATGACATGGATCGTGATGGCGACTGGGATGTGCTGCTGGGAAAAAACCGGGGCGAATTGGAATATTACCGCAATACCGGCACAAACGACTCTCCGGCCTACACACGCGTGAACGCGGCTTTTGGCGGGCTGCCGCTCAATGAATACGACCGCAGCCAAGCCCCGCTCATCACCGATTTTAATGCCGATGGCAAACCTGATTTGCTGGCTGCCCACCGGAACATGGGCCAAGAACCGTTCGGCGGGCGGCTGGTGGTTTTTTCGGATTTCACAAAAGACATGGACGCGAAGTTCACGCCGCAATCCGATCTCATCTTTGAAACCGAAACGAGTGTTGGCGGCACGGTGCCGCTGCCCGGTTTCATGGCTCCCGCCGCCGGAGACCTCAACGCCGACGGCCTGCCCGATTTGGTGCTGGGCACGGGCGGCGGCGGATTGCTGCTGCTCAAAAACACCAGCCGCAAAGGTGGCGCGCCGCCCGCCGACGGCAACCGCATCGGGCCGAATCCGGTGACGGGCAACGTGCTGTTCATAACCCTGCCGCAAGATGCCGAGGTGGAGTTTTTCAGTGTGCTGGGCAAAGGCTTGGTGGACAAACGCAACCTGAAAGCCAACGAAACGGCGGAAATAAGCACCCGGACGTGGGCAAGCGGACTTTACGTGGCCCGCATCAGTAACGCGCAGGGAACGCAGGTGCGCAAGATTGTAGTGGTGCGCTGAAACTTTTACGGAAGTTTATCCAAGTGCAAAATACAGGACTTTGGCTTGCGGGTAAAAACACCCGCAAGGGGATTGAAGTTGATGCTTGGCAAAACCATAGGAACAATAAAAACAGTAAAATAAATTGGCAATTCACAAATAAGAAAGCAAGGGTAAGGTTGAAAAGATTATACCCGTCAATTTACGTTTAACACAACATTAGATTAGGATATGAAAATATAAGAACACTGCAACAATTCAATTTAAATTACTCAACAATATTTTACAATGATAATCGAAATTATGAAACAGATGTATTTGATAAATAAGATAATTTTATTTATTGGGGTATTTTTATTGTCTCTGGCGTGCGGCAATAGCAGGAAATGCACAATCAATAGCTGTTACAAGCACACAGAACACCTCAAGAAATTTTTTCTCTTTGGCTCGCCGAACAAGGAGCTTTTGGGTCAATTGTCATTCTTAGAATTTGTGATTCTAAGAATGACAAGCTTATAGAGGAAATTGATTTGCGGGGAGAGGACTATTTACCTAAGATAGATAGTGTTACAGCTAATAATATTTACATACATTATAATTCTCCGCGAAAATCAAATGAAAATACAACAGAGCCAATTGACTTTGAAAGTGTCGTGTTAGGGGATGCCTTAATACACAAAGTACAGTTGAAATATAATTATATTTTCACAAACGCAAAAGCCTCATAAATAGGATTTTTACTTTACGGGACAGTAATATTTCTAGCAAAGGATTCTTTAGTTTTTTCTTGGCCAGAAAATTATCAATTATCATTAAACGCCATTGCCGCAAGGTGGAGGTGTGGACCGTAGCTTGCGGGTGAAAACACCCGCAAGGAGATTTCCGTCGGTTGGGGAAAACCTGCTGTTGTTGGTGTTTTTTGCCAGCAATCAATTCGACCCAAAGTCCTGAAATAGTATCTTCTGGAAAGACTAAACCCAGTACCTTATGACTTTTGAGGAATATCTGACTGCCAAGAAAATAGATTCCGGCGTTTTCCGGCAATGCGAGCCGCAGCGGTGGCGCGAGTATGAGAATGTGTTTGGGCAGGTACACCCCGACAGTTTTACCACGCAGAAGAAGTTCGTAATCAACGATTTGCGGCGGCTTTACCATTTGAAACCTGCCGAGCCGCAAAATGCAACTGTTGCGCCCGAAAAGAAAACCGCCCGGCCAATGATGCGTCTGGCGGTGGTCAAAACGAATATGGAAGCAGCGCAAATAGTATCTCCCGAAAATGCCAAACCCACCCTTGCCGCCGAACCCGAAGCGCAGCCGAAGAAGCCCGCCAAACCCGTGATGCGGCCTGTGATGGGAAAAACCGTGGCTGCGGAAACCGGCGAGGAAATGGCCGGAGAAAAAATAGTATCGCCGGAAAATGGCAAACCCACCGACGCATTGCCAAGCGAAACGCCAGCCGTGAAAAAACCGGCCCGACCCGTGATGCGGCCAATTGTCAGGCCCGCCCAAGAACTTTAAAAATAGCATTAGGCCGCGCCTTTCTCCATGCTTTTGATGTCGGCGGATACCGTCTGGGGTTCCTCTTCCTGGCTTCGGAACAAGTGCTGGTTAAGGTGGGTGCGCAATTCCTGCAACGACAGGTTATGGATCAGGTTGCCGCCTTTCACCAGCGAAACCTGCCCCGTTTCCTCCGAAACCACCACTACCAGCGCGTCGGTTCCCTCGGTCAGGCCTACGGCGGCGCGGTGGCGCAACCCGTAACGCGCCGGAATATCCTGCCGCTCGGAAACGGGCAGGATGCAACGCGCCGCCCGGATGCGGTTTTGCGAAATAATGGCCGCCCCATCGTGCAGTGGACTGAATTTGTTGAAAATGGAAATCAGCAGGCGTTTGGACACGAGGGCATCAATCAAATCGCCGGAGTCCACGAAATATTTCAGGTCGGCACGTTGGGCAAACACAATCAAGGCTCCCGTGCCGGTGTCCGTAAAAGACTTCACCGCATCAATCACCGCCGTCACATCCAATCGCCTTTGCAGCGTCAAATCCTTGCGCCACGAGAAGCCCCGGAAAAAATTGTCGTTGTTGAAAACCGTTGTGCGGCCAATGAGCAGCAAAAACTTGCGGATTTCCTGCTGGAACAAAATCAGCACGGCAATCACGCCCACACCCATGAACTGGCCCAGAATCTGGGTGAGCAGTTTCATGCCGATGGCCTTGACGAGCAGGTAGGAAAAATAAATGGACAGGAAACCCAGAAAAATGGTAACGGCAACGCTGCCCCTCACCAAGCGGTAAAGTTGGTACAACAGGAAGGCGACCAAGGCAATATCCAGAATATCGACCCAGGTAACCTCTAAAAACCCTATGGCGAATGAATGCATTTTCCCCTCGTTTACCTTCTTTTCTGTTCCGCCGTTAAAATAGTATGTTTTGAAAGTGCCAAACCCGGCAGCCCCACCCCAACCCCCTCCGAAAGAGGGGGCTTTTTTCTCCCTCTCCTTCGGAGAGGGCCGGGGTGGGGCTTTCCCCGAAGGGGTTGACGGACAGGCCGGTTAGTTCTGTTCGTACAACTGATACAGTTTCACGGTTTCCACGGCTTCCTTCACGTCGTGGACGCGCAAAATGGCGGCTCCCTTGGCCAAAGCCAGCGTGTTCAGCACCGTTGTGCCGTTCAGGGCCTCATCGGCGGTGATGCCCAGTTTCTTGTAAATGGAAGACTTGCGCGACAGCCCGACCAGCATTGGCAACCCCAACATACGAAAGTAGTCCAAATTCCTGAGCAGGAAGTAATTCTGCTCAATCGTTTTTGCAAATCCGAAGCCCACATCCATCACCACATCTTTTATGCCAGACTTGTGCGCCGTGTGCAGTTTCACCATGAAAAAATTCAGGATTTCGCTCAGCAAGTCGTTGTATTGCGTCAGTTGCGCCATGGTTTTCGGCGTGCCCCGGCTGTGCATTAGCACGTAAGGCACTTGCAGGCGGGCCACCGTTTCAAACATCCGCCCATCCGCCCCGCCCGATATGTCGTTGACCATCAAGGCTCCGGCATTTACGGCGGCTTCGGCCACGCTGGCCCGGAAGGTGTCCACGGATAGGATGGCGGCGGGAAATTGTTGCTTGAGGCTTTCAATCACCGGCACAACGCGGTGCATTTCCTCGGCTTCCGAAACTTCCTCGGCACCCGGCCTTGTCGAGTAGCCGCCCACGTCCAAAATCGCCGCGCCCTCGGCCAGCATCTTTCCGGCTTGTGCCACGGCGGCTTCCGTTGCCGAAACGCGGCTGCCTTGGTAAAACGAGTCGGGGGTGGTGTTCAGTATGCCCATCACCACCGGCTGATCCAGCACCAAAAGCTGACCACGCAGGTTCAGCGTTTTTTTCGTACGCGACAAAAGGTTTTTTGCTTCCAAAAGATAGTATTTTTGCCCGTGTACGTACGTCATGAACATTCCGGCAGATTGTATTGCCCCGGCAATTTGGCAAAAGGCAAACCTTGGTGCTCGCGGTTTAGTTTTCCGAATGGCCGGAAAGTGAACATTGCCAAGTTGCTAAAAATGAATAAGTTAACAACCATTGAAATCCTCAACCTTTAAAAAAACTCCTTTGGCCAACCAGATACTCGACGAATACCAGCAGGTTATTGACCGCTGCAAAGAGGTTTTCCTGAAGAAAACCCTGGATTATGGCACGGCCTGGCGCATTTTGCGGCTGCCTTCCATCACCGACCAGATTTTCATCAAGGCCCAGCGCATCCGTTCCATCCAAGAAAAAGGCACGCAAAAAGTGGCCGACGACATTGCCGGCGAGTTTGCGGGAATTATTAATTACTGCATCATTGCCTTGATACAAAGCGGGTTGCCACCCGGTGCGCCAATGGAGATTCCGTATCCGCAAGTGGAGGAGTTGTATGCTATGCAAGTGCAAAAAACGCTGGAATTACAGCAAGACAAAAACCACGACTATGGCGAGGCTTGGCGCGATATTCGCATCAGCAGCATGACCGACATTATCCTGATGAAACTCTACCGCACCAAGCAAATAGAAGACAACCAAGGCGTTACGCTGATCTCTGAGGGCGTGGAAGCCAACTACCGCGATATGGTTAACTACGCCGTATTCTGCCTGATAAAGATGGGGTTTTGAAAAAGCCCCGGCCCCAAAGGGGAGCAAAAAATAAAACTGGTTCAAGCGAAGACGCTTGAACCCCGCCAAAATAGTATCTTTCAAAAAGCCCAAACCCGCCAGCCATTCCGTCATCTAACCATTCAACCATGTCGCTGCTCAACACCATCATCCGCTATTTTGTCGGGGTGCTTTTCATTTTCTCCGGCCTGATTAAACTCAATGATCCGGTGGGGACGAAAATCAAGCTGGAGGAGTATTTTGAAGTGTTTGCCGCCGACTTTGCGTTTGCCGCCGGGTTTTTCCACTTCCTGCTGCCGCTGGCTTTGGTGCTGGCTGTGGTGCTGTGTGTAGCCGAAGTGGTGCTGGGCATTGCGTTGCTGCTGCGCTACCGGCTGCGGGCCACGCTGTGGAGTTTGCTGGCCATCGTTGTTTTCTTTACGTTCCTCACGTTTTACTCGGCATATTTCAATAAGGTAACTGATTGCGGCTGCTTCGGCGATGCCATCAAACTTGCGCCGTGGCAGTCGTTTGGCAAGGATGTATTGCTGGTAATATTAATTGTGGTTCTGTTTGTGCAGCGCAACCAACTGCCAAGCCTCAACACCCGATTCACACAGATTGCGGTGGCGGGTTCGCTTGCCATCTGTGCGGGCATTGGCATTTACGCCATCTTTTACCTGCCGGTTATTGATTTTCTGCCCTATAAAATCAACGCGAACCTGCCCGCCAACATGACACTGCCGCCCGGCGCACAAGGCGATGTATTTGAAATAAACTACACGCTGCAAAACGCCCGAACCAAAGCCACGCAGCAACTGACCGACAAGCAGTACATTGCCACCGAAATATGGAAGGACACCACGTGGAAAATCACGCAGACATCAGAGCCGAAACTGGTGCAAAAAGGACAGAGGCCGAAAATCACCGATTTTTCGGTGACCACGCCCGATGGTGAGGACGTGACGCAACAGGCTTTTGCGGGCGATAAACTGCTGGTGGTCATCCGTGATGCGACGCAGGCACGCGAAAGCCATTTGCAAGCCATCGGTGCGCTGATTGCCGGCCTGAAAGGACGAACCCCGGAAATAATGGTGCTCACCGCCACCAGCGGAGCCGCGTTTGAGGAATACCGCCACGAATACCAACTGGCCGCGCCGTATTTTTTCACCGACAACACGGTACTCAAAACCATGGTGCGTACCGATCCGGGCGTGCTGCTGCTGCACAACGGAACCGTGACGGGCAAGTGGCCCGCCGCCCGAATTCCTGATGCTGCCGAGGTGGCCGAGTTGCTGGCAAGGTAGCCGGATTTTTCAAGTCCGGCGGTCAAGCCACTGCTGCCTTTGCTCCCAGCCAAGGCAACGGTGGGGTTTGGACGGGTTTGGGGTTTTTAAAACATACTATTTTGCTCTTGGATTCTTCCTCTCGGTACATTGCAACCGCGCTCCGGATTTCTTTCTCCTCATCAGAGAAAGAAATCCGGAGCGCGGTTGCAATGCTGAATCCTGACGCTTTTTCTACACGGCTTTTATTGCCTCCCGGTTTTCCAAATACACGCTTTCCCGGCCGTTCTTCTTTGGCAACTGAATGATGTTGAGCACATTAAACAGTTTTATTACCTGATACGTAGGGTCAATTTCGTACCACTTGTAGGCAAAATTGGCGCGGTTGCCATACGTGTGGTGGTTGTTGTGGAAGCCTTCGCCCATCATGAATATATCCACTGGCATCAGGTTGCGCGAAGTATCACTCACTTTGAAGGTGATGTAGCCCAACTTGTGCGCAAACCAGTTGATGATGGCCCCGTGGATGGGCGACATCAGGAAATGCACGGGCAGCAGCAAAAACCAGATCCACGAAGGCGCGAAATACACGTAAAACAGCACATAAAGTGTACCCCAAACCAGACGCACCCAACCCTGCGAGGCAAAATCATCGAATGCCTTCCAGTCGGGCACATTCACCGTGAATTTGGGGTCTATCTGGGCCGTGCGGTTGCGGATGGCCGAGTAAAAAGTCTTGGTTTTCCACATCATGTCGAAGATGCCGGTGCTGTACTTGGGCGAATGCGGATCTTCTTCGGTATCGGCAAAGGCGTGGTGCATCCGGTGCATGACCCCGTAGCCGTAAGCACTCAGGTAATTGGAGCCTTGGAAGATGAACGTGAGCACGTAAAAGATTTTCTCCCAGGCGGGCGACATGGTAAATGCCTTGTGCGCCGCGTACCGGTGCAGGAAGAACGTCTGGAAAAACAGCGACCCGTACCAATGCACGGCGAAGAAAATAAGGATGGCAGTCATAGTTTGAAGGGAAGTTATATGTTTCCTCAAATATCCGGCAATCTGGGCATCCGGGCGAAGCAAACCAGACCATTGGTAGATATTGGCGGATGAGTCGTGAAAGTTGTTGGCTGAATCGCTGCCCGCTTTTGGGAAACGGGGGGTTTGGGCATTTTCAAAGATACTATTTTGCTCGCCGGTCAGGTGGTTGTTCTATCGCCAAGGTTTGTTCGGCCCGTCATTGCGGAGAGCGGCTTCAAGCCGATGCAACGGAACGGATTGCTTCGTTCCTCGCAATGACGGTTTTCGCATTCCTGCCTGATTGTCTGATTCCGCCGCCTAAAAACCAAGCACAATCGCATAATACATTGGCATCCCGACGGAGATATTAAAAGGGAAAGTCAGTCCTAACGCCATCGGTATGTAGAGGCCGGGGTCTGCTTTGGGGGCGGCCAGTTTCATGGCTGCCGGCACGGCAATGTACGAGGCACTCGCCGCCAGTATGGCAAATATGAACCGGTTGCCGGTATTGTCCGTGACCAAACCGCTTGCCAGCGCAACAACGCAGCCGTTGAAAGCGGGTATCAGGATGGCGAAGACACTCAGGAAAAGACCGTATTGCCGGAAAGCCGAAAACCGTTTTGCCGTGACCATTCCCATTTCCAACAGGAAAATTGCCAAGAAACCCTTGAAAATGTCAGTTGTGAAGGGCTTGATTCCTTCGGCCTGTTTGGTGTCGGCAATCACGCCGATAATAAGACTGCCGAGAATCAGCAAAACGCTTCCATTGGTAAAGGAGTGCGTTGTGACAGTCATCACATTTGCCTTGTTGTCCGACTCCTTGTCGTATCTGGTCATGAGAATCACCCCGACAATAATCGCCGGCGACTCCATGAAAGCCATAACCGCAACCATGTGCCCGCCGAATGTGATTTGCTGGGCTTCCAGAAAAGAGACTGCGGAGACAAAAGTCACCGCACTGACCGAGCCGTAGGTGGCGGCAACCGCACCCGAATCGCTTACGTTCATCTTGCGTTTCAGGATGAAGAACGTGTAAAGCGGGATGACTGAAGATATCAAAAGCCCGAAAAGTATCGAATAAATGATTTCAGTGCCAAAGTTGCTGTGGGCAAGCTCCTGTCCGCCTTTAAAGCCTATGGCGAAAAGCAAATAAAGGGATATGAATTTGCTCGATGATTTCGGGATTTCCAAATCGCTTTTTACTGTTGTCGCGATTATTCCCAACAGAAAAAACAACAGTGTGGGATTGGTCAGGTTTGAGATTATTATTTGAAAATCCATTTATTTTTTGAAAATTATTTTATTCGTTTTTTCAGTCAGTATTTCCAACATGGCCGGCAACGGTTGAGGATTTGCGATGGGCGGACTTTTCAGCGTAAATGTGTGTTCGGAGAATTGAGGTTTTGCAACCACAAAACTGTTTTACCGAACACGAAACCCCGTTTATTGCAAATTTACTGTTAGCGGTTCAATGTTTTATCCTCTTCATTTTTTGTTGTATTTATTATCTTTCCATTTATTTGTTTCAGCTTCACTATCCAAAATTAGTTCGGCAAGACGTTTTGTTTGGGTTGCTTCTTGTTTTGCACTCATAACCCAATTTGTTGAGGATTTTCTGTATGAGAGTGCTAATGAATTGAAATATTCCCAAGCTTTCTTGTTTGCTTTAAATTGCTTTTCAAATTCGAAAGAGAATTTTACTTCTTCGTTTTCGTAAGAATATATTCTTGATTTATTCTCTTTTCTGTTTTCAAAACTTGTAAGCCCTGCTGATTGCATTAGTCCTTGTTTTTTTAGCTCAGCTATTTTTAGAATGTTAACTGTACTCCAAATACTTGTTGGTTTTCGTTGTGTGAAGCGAATTTGATAACTGTCTTTGTCTATGGATTTACGAACACCATCTATCCAACCAAAACAAAGTGCTTCGTCAACTGATTGTGTCCAAGTCATGCTCGGTTTTCCGCTGTCAACCTTGTAGAAACCAACTAACAACTCGGTTTCCTCTTTGTGGTTTTCTTCCAACCATCTTCTGAAGTCAGATTGTTTTGTGAAGAATGTAGGCTTCATACCGGGGAACTATTTTCTCTTACTCAATAAGAATATCATTGCTGAGAAAACGATACACATTACTAAAGCACCAATGTACAGTGAGCTGTCGTGTTGTGATACGCCAATAAAAAAGTCGCCAATGTTCATTATAAAAAGAAAATGCAAGCAGTTGTCAGCATTGGAACGGACTTCTTTAAAGTTGCAGAACAAAAGATAAAACCAACGGCGAATTGTCTGGCAACCCACATATAAATCAAGTAATCAACGCCTTTTGCATTCAGATCAACTGTCTGCAAAACCGATTGCGGTGAAAAGCATAATGAGGAACTTACCATAAGCCGGGAGCCGTAAATCCAGCCATTCCTTGAACTGCGGCACGCTGGTCATTCGGTATTCTCTGGCAAAATGACCGATTGGATGGCTTCTTTTAATCTGGGGATGTCACTGATTATGATTTGCCAAATGAGTCGGCTGTCAATGCCAAAATATTCATGCACTAAAATGTGACGCATCCCGGTAATTTGCTGCCATTCAATGGCAGTGAACTTACTTTTGGTTTCTTCGGAAATGTAATTGGCGGCTTCCCCGATAATTTCAATCTGTTTGATTGAGGCAAATCGCATCATTGAATTTTTGAGAAAAATTTCCAGACTTGCACTTGAAGTGTATTTTTCAATTTCGGCAACTGAGTCGAGTATATGCAGCAGTCTTTGGGGATCGCCGATTTTACCTTTCATAAATCAGCCTTTTATCAGTATTTATGAAGGGAAGGATATATTTGGAAACGGCATTGGTGGAAACGAGATCAATTTTCCTGTGAAGCCTTTCTTCAAGGTCGAACTTCATGGTTATGAATCCCATTCCGATATGTTGGGAATAATCAAGTTCAACCAAGATGTCAATGTCACTTTCCTTTGATGCCTCATTTCTTGAGAAAGAACCAAAAAGAAACGCCCTCAAAACAGGCTTGCCCTGAAAGTAGTCATTGATTACCTTTATGTCACCATCAGAAAGTTCCATGAAGCTAATGTAGTGTTTTGCCCTGAAACTGCAATGCCGTCACCGCATAACGGTTCCGGACGGCGTGGAAAGTTCCATTGACGCCCAAACGCATCGGTCTCCGGACACATATACAAAGACACCTTGAACCTTTGTGGCGGGCGGGTTTGGCGTTTTTAGAAGATACTATTTTCCGTCCTCTTGCAAACAAACAACACCACGATGCCAACAACGTCAAAAACAAAAAACCCGCCGGTTCTCAAAACCGGCGGGTTTTTTCATTCAGGCAGTATCCGTTACCGCACCACAATCCGCTGGCGCGTAACAGTGTTGCCTTGGCTTATCTGCACGATGTAGAGGCCGCTGCTTCTGGTGAAGTTGCTGACGGCAATATCGGGAACCACACCGGAGGCGTATTTGGTTTGGAAACACTGACGGCCAATGTGGTCATAAACAGTTACCGACACATCGCCATCCTGCCCGCCCAAACCGAGTTGCAGTTGGCCGTTGAGACTAACCGGATTGGGAAACAATGAAGCGGCCACTGCCTGTTTATCCGAGTTGACGGCCTTGATGGGAAAATACACAAACTTGCCATCCAAATCGGTCTGTTTCAGGCGGTAGTAAGATAGGCCCACGTACGGGTTTGCATCGGTGGCCGCGTATGTGAGCAGGTTCGCGCTGTTGCCCGCGCCCTTCAGGCGTGTCACTTCGGTAAAATTCTTGCCGTCGCGCGATTTTTCAATGGTGAAAAAATCGTTGGTCGTTTCGGAAGCCGTTGCCCAAGTCAGTTTCACTTGTCCGTTGGTGTAGGCGGCGCGGAAATAAAGCAGGTCAACGGGAAGGGCGGTGAAGCAATCGCATTTCAAACGGCCATTGCCGGGGGGAACCAATTGTCCCGGCGGTATGCCCAAATTATCAAAGCCGGTTTGATTGCCGTTGACGTTTCGCGTGGAAGGGTCGCAAAGCCCCACTTGTCCGGTACCCGCCCCGAAAACGCCCCCCGATATACTGCTTATACCATCAACAGTTACCGTGCCACAACCACCGCCAAGGGCGAGCGGGTTGTTAATGGCGGACACATTGCCACCCGTCTGGGTGTAATTTCCATTCACCCGCAACGCGGATGAGTTGAGAATGATGCCACCTCCGTTTATGAAAGCCGAACTAGATACGGTAAAAGAACCGGCTGACGTGAGTGTGCCGCTGAGTTGAGTGAATACCCCGCCCAACGCTATACCGCCAGTCTGCACCTGAATCGAACCGTTATTGGTCACATTGGTACGGTTGAACAAGTCTCCGTACACATTGATTGAACCGCCCGCATTGTTTATGACGGTTGCGCCAACGTTGAAATTGACATCATAAACGGAACTGAAAAAGGGATCGCCAAAGTCGGCATTGCCATTATTGACCAGTGAAAATGCGCTGTCAAAAGTCACCGATGTGCCACCTCCCGGAAAGCTACGCCTGAGCAGCGTACCGTTGTTGGTGATGCGATGCCCATTCGCACCAAAATTACTCAGCGTGGCACTGTAGCCAAAAGTCACATTCGGCCCGATGCACAAGGTGATGCCGCTGAAACCGGCAAAATTTACGGTTCCGTTAAATGTTGCGCCGCCCACACTGGATCGCAGGCACAACACTTGGTTGTTGCCGGTGGCCGTAATGGTTGCAGATCCGTTGCCTGGAGCAGCCACATCCAAGGTGATGATTGGTGTGGCGGGCGGAGACGGATTGGCAGGGCAACTACATTGCGCCTGAACCTTGGCAACCATCAAAACGCCGATCAGCAGGGAAGCGGCGTGTCTGAACGTAAAAAATGTTTTCATACATTGTAATGTTTTAGTTGCTTTTGAATGACGGGGAATGGGTAAAATACGGTTTCAAGGAGGAATCTGGCTATTAATATCGCATTACAAACAAAAGTAAACGAAAAACAGACGAAAAGATATTTTTTCGTCGAAAACCCTCAACCTCGCTCCGCCTAACCTTGTGTAAGATAAAGCTAAAAATGCGGTGGCTGCCCAACCAAAGCCCATAAAAAAACCCTGCCAGTTACATGGCAGGGAGCGGGGTTTGGGTGTTTTGGCAGGAAGCCGAAGCCCCCAACCCCCGAAGGGGAAGTTTTTGTGTGGCTCCCCCTTCGGGAGTTGGGGGCTGCTTTGGGCCTTTTAAAACATACTATTTCCCAACGGCCACGGGTGCGGGTTGCATGGCGGCGGCCAGTTTTTCCAAGAAAACACCGGCATCGGCCTGCGTAAGGTTCAGGGCGGGCAGCAGGCGGATGGTGTTTTTGCCAGCGTAACCGGTGAAAATATGCTGCTCGAACAGCAGTTTGCGGCGCACGGTTTCCATGCCGTGTTCCAGTTCAATGCCGATCATCAGGCCGCGGCCGCGCACTTCCCGGATGCCCGGCAGCGACCGGGCGTTTTCCATCAGGTAATCGCCCACGCGGGCGGCGTTTTCCATCAGGTTTTCATCGCGCATCACATCCAGCACGGCAATGGCGGCGGCGCAAGCCAAGTGGTTGCCGCCAAAGGTGGTTCCCAACATCCCGGAAACGGCCTTGAACTTGGGATGAATCAGCACGCCGCCAATCGGGAAACCGTTGCCCATGCCTTTGGCGGTGGTCATCAGGTCGGGCTGCACACCGGAATACTGGTGCGAAAAGAATTTACCGCTGCGTCCGTAGCCGCACTGCACGCTGTCCAAGATCAGCACCGAATTATATTTGTCGCACAGTTGGCGGACTTTTTTGAGGAAACTTTCGCTGGTCACGTGAATGCCGCCCACCCCTTGGATCCCTTCTACCAGCACGGCGCATATTTCTTCGTCCATCGCATTTTCCAACGCTTCTTCATCGTTGAACGGAATAAACTGCACGTGCTGGTTGTAATTGATGGGCGCAACGATGTTTGGGTTGTCGGTGGCGGCAACGGCTCCGGCGGTGCGGCCATGGAAGGCATTGCGGAAGGCGATGATTTTCTTGCGTCCGTTGTAGAACGAGGCCAGTTTCAGGGCATTTTCGTTGGCTTCCGCGCCAGAATTGCACAGAAACAAGTGGTGGTCTTCGCAGCCCGACAATTTGCCCAACTTATCGGCCAACTCGTTTTGCAACGGAATTTGCACGGAGTTGGAGTAAAACCCGATCCGGTTGAGTTGCTCCGTTATTTTCCGCACGTAATGCGGATGCGTGTGCCCGATGGAAATCACCGCGTGGCCGCCGTACATATCCAGGTATTGCTGTCCGTGCTTGTTCCACAGGTAGCTGCCTTGGGCGCGTACGGGTTCAATGTCGTAGAGCGGATAAACGTTGAATAAATCCATGGCTGAATAGTGTGATGGTCAAATGGTTGGCGAATTCGTGTCATTCTGTTTCTTTTCCGGTTCCGCAAAACCAATGTTTTCGTATATGTCTTTGAGCGGAATGGATATGTTCAGGCTGGTAAGTTGGGCGGTGTGTTCAAGTCCGGACAGGATTTCCTGCTCCCATTTATTTGCTCCGATTTTCCGGTAAACAACCACTTTGGGCGTGTTTTGCCACACAATCATGTATTCTTGCAGACTTTCAATAGTCTGGTATTCCTCCAGCTTGTCCGATTTGTCCTTGGCCGCCGTTGATTTCGACAATACCTCAATCAGCACCAACGGATTGAGTACTTGGTGGGAAGCATTCCGTTGCTGGGATTTTTTGTCCACAATCAAAACGTCCGGCTCACGGGCATTGCCGGTGGCCGGAATGAAAACCGATGTTTTCTGTCCGTAAATTCTCAGATGGTTTTCAATGATCAGTAGCCCGATCAAGTTGGCAATGATGTCGTCGTGTGTTTGGGTAGGCATATCAAAATGAGTCGTGATTTGTTTTTCGTCGAAATCCCTGCGTAACACATATTCAATCAAACTGTCATCTACCGGGTCATTGCCGTGAACCGGCACAATTTCGCCGTTCACGCGTTCGAAATTGCCGAAGTCGTTCATGCGTTCGGCAAATTCCACGTACTCTTCCATCGTGTATGTTCTGTGCGTTACCATGATGCGGGCGGGTTTTGTGTAGGCTGTCGGGTTTGCGGTTCTTTAAAGATACTATTTTTCAAAATGCCACCGGCTTCAAATCCAGTCCGGCTTTTTCGTCCAGGCCAAACATCAGGTTCATGTTCTGTACCGCCTGTCCCGATGCGCCTTTGGTCAGGTTGTCAATTACTGACGTAATGAGCAATTGATTGTCGTGTTTTTCCAAGTGCAGCAGGCATTTGTTGGTGTTCATCACCTGTTTCACGTCTGTTTCAAACTCGGAAACATGGGTGAACGGATGATGCTGATAGAAGTCTCGGTACAGATTTTTGGCCTCCTGCAAATCACCTTCAAATCTGGTATAGACGCTGGCCAGAATGCCCCGCGTGAAATTGCCCCGGTACGGAATGAAATTGATTTTCCCGGTAAAATCCGGTTGCAGATGTGCCAGGCTCTGCCTGATTTCCTTCAGATGCTGGTGTGTAAAGGCTTTGTACACGGAAATGTTGCCGCTGCGCCAACTGAAGTGCGTTGATTCGGTCGGTTTTTGTCCGGCTCCGGTGCTGCCCGTAATCGCGCTGACGTGTATTTCACTGTCCAGCAACCCGTTTTTGGCCAGTGGCAGCAACGCCAACTGAATCGCCGTGGCAAAGCAACCCGGATTGGCGACATGATTGGCAGACTTTATTCTATCTTTCTGTAATTCGGGCAATCCATAGACAAATCCATTGGTTTCGTCACGGAAATCCTGGCTCAAATCAATGACTTTGCTTTGTAAAATAGTATCGTTTCCGGCAACGAAACCCCTCGCCTCGCCGTGACCCAGACAGAGGAAAACAACGTCGGTGGTCAACAGGAAGTTTTCTGTAAAATGCAAGTCCGTCTCACCCAGCAAATCTTGGTGGATTGTGTACACGGGCTTACCGGCGGCACTTTTGCTGTGGATGTACGCAATTTCCGCGTGCGGGTGGCGCAACAGTATCCGCAGCAGTTCGCCGCCCGTGTATCCGGCCCCGCCAACAATGCCAACTTTGATTTTTTGAGTCATTTATGAGAAATAAAAATAGTATGTTTCGAAAATCCCAAACCCAACAATGTAACCATTCAGTAGTCTAATCATTAATCCCATTCACTTTCCGGTGAATCATGGTTTGGTTGGACATGATCTTGGAAAAGCCGCGTACATCGTCGCCCGTCCAGGCATTGTTCATTTCGCCGTAACTGCCGAATTTAGCCGACATCAGATCAAAATCCGACTTAATTCCCGACACGTAAAAGCGGTACGGAGCCAGTTGCACATGAACCGTTCCGGTCACGTTTTGCTGCGTATCGGTCAAAAAAGTTTCGATGTTGCGGGCTACCGGCTCCAAAAACTGCCCTTCGTGCACCATTGTGCCGTACCAATTGGCGAGTTGCTCCTTCCAGTACAGTTGCCCTTTGGTAAGCACGTGTTTTTCCAAGGCATGGTGCGCCTTGATGATGATCAGCGGTGCGGCGGCTTCAAAACCCACGCGGCCCTTGATGCCGATAATCGTGTCGCCGATGTGGATGTCGCGGCCAATGGCAAACGGTCCGGCCAGTTCCTGCAATTTTTTTATCGCATCCACCGGATTGTCAAACCGCTGGCTGTCAATGCCTTTCAGTTCGCCTTTCTCAAAATACAAATCAACTGATTCGGGTTCGGTTTTGGTCAGTTGCGTCGGGAAAGCCGATTCGGGCAGGTATTTATCAGAAGTCAGCGTTTCGCGGCCACCCACCGAAGTGCCCCAAAGCCCCTTATTTATCGAATACGCCGCCTTTGTCCAATCCTGTTCCACGCCCTTGGATTTCAGGTATTCAATCTCCGCCTCGCGCGACAGTTTCATATCCCGAATGGGCGTAATCACTTCCACATCGGGTATCAGGATGCGGAAAACCACGTCAAACCTTACTTGGTCGTTGCCCGCGCCGGTGCTGCCGTGCGCCACGGCTTCGGCATCGGTTTGCTTGGCATACTCGGCCACGGCCAATGCTTGGAACATCCGTTCGGCACTGACACTCAGCGGATACGTGTTGTTTTTGAGCACGTTGCCAAACACCAAGTATTTCAGACAATCCTGGTAATACTTGTCCACTACATTTACCGTGTGGTGGCTTTTGACACCCAACGTTTTGGCTCTTTCGGCAATGCTGACAAGCTCCGCATCCGAAAACCCGCCTGTATCCACCAGCACCGAATGCACTTCCATGCCTTTCTCGGCGGTCAGGTATTTTACGCAAAAAGACGTGTCCAAGCCGCCGCTGAAGGCGAGAATTACTTTTTTAGCCATTGGTTGTGAGTGGGTTGTGAGTTGAAAAAGATTAACAGTCCGGGGTTTGCCACTTTTCAGGGATACTATTTTCAATCACCTAATTTTACTACCAATCGTTTGCCTTGGTTGAAATTCACTTCCCATGTTTCACCGTACACCGATGCGAAGCGAATTGTAGCCCGGATGTCGCCCGCTTTCAGTGCCTTCTGAAATTTGCCGGTCAGTTCATGCCCGCTTACTTTTATCCAATCAAACTCTTCGTTGGCGGCGATTACCCTGCCTTGCCAAATCTGGCTTATCGCACCGGCTTTCTGCCAATGTTCGCCAGTGATTTTCTCGCTAAGCTCCGATTCATCCTTGCAAGGTTGGTTTTTGTACCATAATTCCACATTTTCAACAATGGCCGGCCCGACACCTTTGTTGGAAACCATGAGCATCAGTTCGTTCTTGGTGGAATCGTCTTCCAGTCGGGTCCGGGTCATGATGGAAAGGCTCGGCCACACCGATGCGTACTGCTGCTTGCGTTCGGATTGCATCTGAAACACCGACACCACCAAGGCGCACACGCCGACGAGAATTGCCATCAGGGAGAGAATTTTATCGCTGTTCAACCGTCTGAAAAAGGCCATAAAACGCGCTGGAAAATGAAAAAAGCCCCGCCCATGCGCAGTGCAGTGGCAGGGCAATGATTTGAAACAGTATCTTTTGGAACTCACAAACCTGCTTCTTTCAATACTGCTTTCAGTTCGCTATCCGAAATGGTTTCTTTTTCAGATTTGTCATATATTGAAAGTAAAATCACCCGTTCTTCCACTAAAACTACGCAGGTGATTATTCTTGCGCCGCCACTTTTCTCTTTTCCTTTGGATTTTACCGCCAACCGGATTTTGTAACAATCATTACCCAATGGCGTTCCTTGCAGTGGTTTTTCAGCCAGTAAATAGGTCAAGGCAGCAACTTCAATGGCAAGCGAACGATGTTTTTTCAGCAATTTTTTCAATTGCTTACGGAAGTTATCGGAAAACTCAACTGAAAATGGCTTCATAAATAACCTTCCTTTTTCAGTTCGTCCATTAATTCGCTGATGGGATGGGTTTCCAATTTTCCTTTTTTCAAAGCCATATAATCCGCTTTCAACTCTTGCAGGATTTGCTCTTTTGCGGGTTCTTCTTCAAAGTGATAGCGTTCTTTGAGTTTGTCCCAATCGGATATGGGAATAACAACTGCGGTTTTCCGGCCTTTTTCGTCGGTGATATATTGCAAGTGCATGGTCTGTTTTGGATTTTCCTGTAGTGAAAGGCACACAATATTAGAAAGAAGGATTACCGGAAAATAGTATCTTTTCCAACGCCCAAACCTGCCTACCCGAACAACGTTTTTGCCAAAGTAGCCAGAGCCGCCACAAGGGTTGAATAAAGCAATATTTTTTCTTTCTCGGTTTTTTTTATTTCGGGCATCGGTGCCAATACCGGCTGGCTGGGCTTTTCGAGTTCGTCGGGTTTGCCATTTATTTTGGACAGCACGGATTCCTTGAGGCGCAGCCAGCGGTCATATACTCTCGATTTTTTGGCAAAGTTCCAGACGCGTTTGGTCGGTTTGGCTTCTGCGGGGTCATAGAGCATTCCGGTGCAGAGGCACATTTTGCGGTTGGTGCGCGTAAGAACGTCAAAATTAACGCAGCTTGAGCATCCCTGCCAAAACGCGTCGTCGTCGGTGAGTTCGCTGAACGGAACCGGTTCGTAGCCCAAGGCCGAGTTTATTTTCATCACCGCCAAGCTCGTTGTAATGCCGAAAATCTTGGAATCGGGGTAGTTTTTGCGCGTCAGCTTGAAAATTTCCTTCTTGATTTCCTTTGCCAAGCCGCTTTTGCGGTGGCCGGGATGCACAATCAGGCCGGAGTTGGCCACAAACTTGCCGTGGCCCCACGTTTCGATGTAGCAAAAACCCGTGAAGTTGCCCTGCCGGTCGGTGGCAATGACGGCTTTGCCATCCACCATTTTCTTTTTGATGTATTCCGGCGAACGCTTGGCAATGCCGGTACCACGGGCTTTGGCACTTTCTTCCATGTGCTGGCATATTTCCTCGGCCATTGACAAATGTTCGTATTTGGCTGTCTGGATCACGTATTGGCTCATTTTTCAGCTAAAGCGTAAAAAGGATGAAGGATTGACTGACGGGAATGCAACGATGAAGACACACGAATGACGTGTAACGCAAAATCTGGGGCAATCAGGAAATGGGGTCGGGAAAATCTCTGCCGCGTAGGCAAAGCGGTATCAGTGGAGGGCGGGCACCCTCGGTCGCGGAAAGCGTGGAGTTGTATGTACGAAGAAATTCAGCACTTACGTCGTTGATTGTTACTTTGCTAATGAATCATCAAAAAGTATGCAAAGTTTGTAAAAAGAACGAATAATAAATATAATAATTATTGTTTTTTTATCACATCACCAAAAACCGTACCGGGCCGGGAAAAGTTCGGCAAGCGGAAGGGGGGTTGGCGTTTTTCAACCATACTATTTTTGGAACCGGCGCACAGGACGGACTTGCCGGCAAAATCCCGTTTATTGGAAAATCTCGTTCAGGTCAACCGAAACGCCGGTGGCGGGGTCGGTCAGGGTTTCCTCGTGGAAAACGCGGATTTTCTTGTCGGGCGTGAAAATGAAAACCGTATCGGTGTACGGCTGCACAAACCAGCACGACAGCACGCCGTGTGCAAAATACGCGTCAAACTTTTTCATGATTTCCTCCGAACCTTGCTTGGGCGACAGGATTTCAATGGCGGTGAGCGGAGGCTCGGTCACGCGGATTTCATCGTTCCGTCCGTCGTAGGTTTGTTTCGGATAAATGCAGATGTCGGGAACGTAGTTTTTCTCGCCGAATTCCAGCGTCAGTTCGGTCAGGAATGAGTAATCCTTGCGGTATTTAATTCCCAAGGCAATCGTCATATTGCCTTGCACGAGGCCGTGGTTTTTGCTGGGCATGGGTTTTCCGCGTTCAAGTTCGTAGTCCGATAATTGTTCCGTTACTTCCAGTGTTTCCATGATTCGCGGTTTTATGAGTGAAAACTTGCCGTTCGCCGCCGGGTTTGGGCTTTTGGAAAGATACTATTTCCGGCGGCAAACGGCAAGTGGGAAACGCTTACAGGTTGGGTTGCGGTGTGAGGCGCAAATACGGTTTCACTTTGGTGTAGCCTTTCGGGAATTTGGCATCAGCCTCCTCGTCTTTCAGCGAAGCGGCCACAATCACATCCTGGCCGTTTTCCCAGTTGGCGGGCGTGGCCACGCTGTATTGCGCCGTCAGTTGCAGCGAATCAAGCACGCGCAGGATTTCGGCAAAGTTGCGCCCCGTCGAAGCCGGATAGGTAATCATGAGTTTCACCTTGCGGTCAGGCCCGATGATGAATACCGAACGCACCGTGAAACTGTCCGACGCGTTGGGATGGATCATGTCGTACAAGTCGGCGATTGTGCGGTCGGCATCGGCGATGATCGGGAAATTGACGGTCGTGTTTTGCGTCTCGTTGATGTCCGGAACCCAGCGTTGGTGCGACGGCAAATCGTCCACGCTTAGGGCGATGATTTTGGCGTTGCGCTTCGTGAATTCGCCGTAAATCCGTGAGGCCGCGCCGAGTTCGGTGGTGCAGACGGGCGTGAAATCCTTGGGGTGCGAGAAAAACACGACCCAGCCATCGCCCGCCCATTCATAAAAGTCAATCGGGCCTTGCGTGGTTTCGGCTTGGAAGTTGGGAGCGGTGTCCCCGAGTCTGAGAGTTGCCATGGTAGAATTGAATGATGGAATGAGCAAATGAGTGAATAATCGCCCGTTGTGCCGGGCTACTTATAAAGGTGTATGCAAATGTAAGTTGGCCGTGCATGGCCTGCAAGTTTGGCAAAATTTCGTTGCGTTTCGCCTCATTCGCAAAACAGGTGGGTTTGGGCTTTTGAAAAGATACTGTTTTTCCTGACGGTGATTGCTTTGTTTAATAAAGTCGTAAAGTTTTTCCGTGAGCGTTTGGGCTTCTCCACTGATCCTTTTCCCGCCGTTGGTGTTCTCACCAACGGCCAAGACAACGCACCAAGTCAATCGTCGTGGCGTGAAACTTGCCGGAATAGTATTTTTCCCAAGCACCAAACCCCTGCAAGGCAAAAAAGTTGTTGGTGAAAACACCAACAACTGGAAAGGAGAAATCAGATTAACTTATTTTTTCAACCCAGATACTCTATTATGTGTCATGGTTGAAAAAACACATAACCACCTGCTATCCTACGAACAATATCTTAAAGATGAGGAGTGGCATAAAGCGCGTGAGATAACCACAAAATTACTTGAGATTACTCCTGACGACCATTGGCTACTTGTCCAATTGAGCAGCACATATTATGAGGAGAGAGACTATGTAAAGGCTTACGAATTCATAACGGATGCTTTCGTATTGAATCCGGATTGCCCTTTCGTAATGTGGCATTTGGCGGGCACGTTTGAAATGCTTAACAAAACCGACGAAGCCTTGGTAATCTGGGAGGAAATACTGAAAAGAGGCGTAAAGAAAATAGCTTTTGGTGAATGCGGAGAAGGCATGGATCGGGCTAAATCACTGCTTGCCGATTGCAAATACAGGACGGGTTTTGCTTACTTGAGACAAGGAGATAAGAAAAAAGCTTTGAAATACTTAAAGGCATACGCCAGCGATATAGCCAAATCAATAGAAACCATATATGATAAGGTAAAAGCATTGGATGAGATAAAAAATTTGTAGTTCCCAAATTTACACACTTTCGGCGTGTGCTGGTTTCAAAATTTTTCTGCAAAGTATATTATACTGTTGATGAGCCTGAAAAGCAGAGTCGGATTTTGGCCGTTTTCTACCAAAAGCAGAATTCTCATTTGATCCAGAACCGGCTTGGGAGATAAGTGGGTTTGGGCTTTCGGAAAGATACTATTTTTCTGTTCCCCTTCGGGGCGGGGGCTTTTCAACTAATCCGGCTCCAGTTCGTGTCCTCGCGGCGCAATGACTCAATGTGGCGGCGGACGGGAGCGTTTTCAGGGGCTTGCAAATCCGGGTCGGTTTCGAGTACGTGCGTGGCGGCATCGCGGGCGTTTTGCAGGATGTACTGGTCTTTGGCCAAGTCGGCAATGAGCAAGTCTAGCACGCCGCTTTGCTGCGTTCCGGCCAAGTCGCCGGGGCCGCGCAGTTCCAAGTCCACCTCCGAAATCTCAAAACCATCGGTGGTGCGCACCATCGTTTCAATGCGCGTGCGGGCTTCGGTACTCAATTTGTAGCTTGTCATCAGTACGCAATAACTCTGGTCAGCACCGCGCCCCACGCGGCCGCGCAACTGGTGCAACTGCGAGAGGCCGAACCGTTCGGCATTTTCAATCACCATCACACTGGCGTTGGGCACGTTCACGCCCACTTCAATCACCGTTGTGGCCACCATGATTTGCGTTTCCTGCTTCACAAACCGCCGCATTTCGTAGTCCTTGTCC
>JAYWIH010000165.1:0-32713 GCA_043789005.1 Sphingobacteriales bacterium | reverse complement strand
TGCTGCTCAATATTGCGGTGGGCGGCAACTGGGGCGGCTCAAAGGGCATTGACGACAGCATTTTTCCGCAGCGCATGGAAGTGGATTACGTGCGGGTGTACCAGCAAAAGTAGCCCGCAGTCGGCTATCCGGGGTTCACGAAAAAAACGGCTCGACAAAATAGTATCTTTTTTAAACACCAAACCCGCTTGTTGCCCGCCTGCCTGTCGGCAGACAGGAAAGCCGACCGCCGTTCCGGTCTGACACACAGTGTCTGACCTGCGTTTTTTCCGTGAACAATTGACCACACCCTGGATTACCCGAAAAGCAATGATACGAACGCGATGGAAAAGGCAAATACGGCTGCGAATACTCATCCGGGCGTTTGTGCGGCTCATCCGTCTGCCCAACCTGCTGATTGTGGTGCTAACGCAATATCTGGTACGCCTGTGCCTGGTGGGCCCCAAGGCCGACTGGCTGGCGCACCTAGCCGATTTCCGGTTTTTCCTGCTTTCCTTTTCCACGGTTTGCATTGCGGCGGCGGGCTATATCATCAATGATTATTACGACATCAAGATAGACACCATCAACAAGCCTCGCCGCGTGGTCATTGGCCGGATTTTAAGCAGGCGGCAGGCCATTTTCACGCATACGGCATTAAACGCCGTTGGCATCGGGTTGAGTGCGTATGTGGGCTTGCGGCTTGGCCTGGTGCATTTTGCGGCGGGTTTTCTGCTGTGGCTGTATTCCAACCAACTCAAGCGGCTGCCGTTTGTGGGCAATTTCATGGTGGCACTGCTCACGGCGGCCACGCTTTGGGTGGTGGCCGTTTACAATCCGCAAAACCAGTTTCTGGTCTATACATACTCGGTATTCGCATTTTTTATTACACTAATCCGCGAAATAGTAAAGGACATGGAAGATGTGCGCGGCGATGCCACCTTTGGCTGCCAGACGCTGCCCATTGTATGGGGCATCCGCCGCACAAAAGTGCTGCTCTACGGCTTGGTTGCGCTGTTCATGGGGGTTTTGTTTGCCCTCACCTATTTCATGCCCAACCGTTTGCTCTGGTATTTCACGCTGTTCATTCTGCCGCCCATGGGCTGGTTTGCGTGGCAGCTCAGCCGCGCCGACACGCGCCACGATTTCGGCTACCTGAGCCGGTTCTGCAAGCTGGTGGCTATCACCGGCGTACTGAGCATGGTCTGGATGTGAGGCGCGGCCTGCATTTTGGGGGTTTGGGGTTTTCAAAAGATACTATTTTCCGCTTGCCACGCACCGCAAAAACGCTACGGGTTAATGCCACCTGCGGGTACGCATTGTGCGTTTTCATTACATTCCGCAGCGGCCTCCGGGGGTTACCTCTCCGATATTCCGGGGCATTTATTGCTGCAAACGGGAGCCACGCAAACAAAGGCTGTTTCCCGTGCCCGCTTGCAACAATCCTTTCACCATTTTCCCCATCGCTACGTTCGATTTATGATCAAGGTAAAAACAATACGGCAATGGTGCGAGAGCAACCTCGCCCCCATGGCCTGGCAGCGGATCATCATCCGCCTGCTGCCTGAGTTCAGGAAAGAAGGCTTCTTCCTGCAAACCATTCATGACGAAAGCACCCTGAGTGCTGATTTGCTTGACCGCATTAACCGGGTGATTACCGAAGTTTACCAAGTACGCCTACCCATCCAAATAAGCCAAAGCTATGCTCATTGACGAAATCCAACAACTCCGGGGCAGTTTCCTGCCCCACCGGAATGCCTACATCGCGCAGGGCGAGCCGCTGGTATTCCACTGTCACCATTACAATACCTACCTGCAAAACACACTCGAAGATGCCGGAGCCTATCTGGATGTTTACCCCATTCTGACGGACTCCGCCCAGGAAATAGCGCACAGCCAATTCGCGCAGTATTTCAGGCAGGAACCGAACCTTTCCATTGAAGACCGGAAAACGGTGGTGGAAGATTATTTCCGCTTCAGTGGATTCGGCCTCATCAATTTGCACCGGACAAGTGAGTTGGGCGGCGAGGTAAGCACCACCTCAGACCATTACGGGGTGGGCTACCAAGCCAAGTACGGCCAGCGGCCAGCCGGACAGCCCGGTGTTTCGTTTTTCACCGCCGGTTTCTTGGCCGGCGCGACCGAAGCCATTTACGGGCTGCCTCTGGGCAGCCTGGCCGCCAGGCAGCACGCGTGCCTGGCCAAAGGAGACCCCAGCAGCGATTTCACGCTTGAGAAAACCCCGGTTCGGCGTTTGTGTGCGTCCCCGCAGGAAGGGAATTTCCAGCAGGGGCAACTGGCCAACCCGTTGGGGTCGGGCATAGATTATGCCGGCATTCGCGGTGCGCTTACGGCCATGCCCATTGAGGGTGGTCCGCAGGATGGTCTGGTTGATGCTTTCGGTGTGCTGCTGACGCGGATGTACGCCAATTATTACGGCGCGATTTCCTACCGTTTCCTGAAAAAAATGGAAGCCGAAATAGGCGAGGACGGCGCGGCCATTGCCAAGGAATTGCTCGTGGAGGCTGGCCACAATTGCGCTTTCCATACCTTCGGAGGCGTAATGGAATCGGCGGAATGGCACGCCCTGATCAAACCGATGATCCGCAACCGGGAGGATTGGGTGCATGGTATTGTGGCTTGCGTGGATGCTTTCGGGTGGGGCTTCTGGCAGGTGACCGAACTGGTTCCGTACCAAAAACTCACCATCCGGCTGGAAAGCGGCTACGAGGCCAATTCGTTCCTGAAAACCTACGGCACAAGTTCCTATCCGGTTTCGTTTCTGGCCACCGGAGGCACGGCTGGCATCATGAACCTGATCTACAACGGCGACATCACCACGCAGCCCGAACTGAGTGCGGCCTACTACCAGCAGACTTTCAAATCGGAAGGCCGGTTTTCGGCGGTGCAAACCAAGTGCCGGGCCATGGGCGATGCCTACGATGAGTTTACCGCCACCCGCGTACAAGCATGAAAACGCACGAGACAAATACGAGCCAGCACCCGGAGGAAAGGTACTACACGGTTACCGAATACTTTAACTGCCGGAAATTTAACAAACGGTACTATACATTGACCCGGCAGGTGGACGACGGACTGCTCCAAGCGTTGGAACGGCAGTTCGGCGAGGCGAGCATCCAGCATTTCAGCCGGTTCAATGCCCAAGCCAAAGACAGTTTCCGGATTGCGAACCCAAACGGGGTGCAGGTCAGCGGGGTGCTTTCGGACGGCTTGCTGTACTTGGTCACGCCCATTAAAGACCAGGCTCAAATCAACCGGTTTGAAACCTTGGTGCGGCAATGGACAGACACAACCGGGTTAGCATAGCGACACGGCCATTGGCCGGCGAACGGGTTTGGGGTTTTTAAAACATACTATTTTGGCGGAAACCTCCCATTACCGGGAGGTTTCCGCGTTTGTGGGCATACTATTTCCAAGCCATGCGGCGGATCAGTGCGGTTTGCCACCCGGCACAATAAAAATAGTATCTTCCCAAAAGCCTAAACCCCACAGTTGGCACGTGCTTTGAACAAGTTGTATCATACTTAAATGACTGCAACTATGAAAAACTTTACCATTACCGCGCTGTTGGTTTTTGCCGGATGCCTGCAAGCCATGGCGCAGGCCAATGTCACTTTCGCGGCTCCGGGACGTTACAAAATCACCGTTGCCCTCAATGGCCGCACCCAAACCGCCGACCAATACGTACGTCTGGAAGGCTTGCCCACCGGCGACCATGCGGTAAAGATAACCCTGACCATAGGCACCGAAACCCACAACCTCCAAAGCACCGTAACCCTGCCCGACAACCAGGAAACCAGCTATTTCGTGCTGGTGGTGGGCAACGCCGCGCAGATACACTGGGCCAACGAAACGCGCTTGGACGCACAGCCGCAGGCCAACACGCCCAGCCGCCGGAGCGACAGCCAGTTTTCGCCTTACCGGCAGGAAAACGATGCATTTGAATACCGTGGGCAACCGCGTCGCGGAGACGACTACGGCAATGGCCAGAACGGAAATTACGGCCAGCAGTATCCGTTGGGCGGCTACTCCACGGGCGGCACTTGCGATTGCAATAACCGGAATCCGGTCATAAGCCCGATGGAATTGGGGCGGCTGAGGGCGGCTTTGCAGCGGGTTTCCTTTGACGACGACAAGTTGCGGATGATCGGCAACACGGTGCGCCGCGTGAACCTGATGACCGATGATGTGCGTTTGTTGATGGCTTCGCTCAGTTTTGACAGCAGCCGCTTGAGGCTGGCAAAAATGGCGTTCAGCCGCACCTGCGACCAGCGCAATTACTACTCCGTAAATTCGGCATTCGACTACCAGTCATCCGCACGCGAACTGCAACGCTACATGGAAAGCCGGTAGCGGTAGCTCCCAGCCCCCCCAACCCCCTCCGAAGGAGGCGGCTTTGGGGGGCTGTTTTCATCTCAGCAGCAGCACACTACCGCGCTTCACTACTGTGCGGCCAAGTTGGTCTTCGATTTTGACGTGGTACGCATACACGTTTGAAGTGGCGGCGTAGCGGTCATTTTTGCCATCCCAGCCCCCGTTGATATCATCCGAAGCGTACACTACTTCGCCCCAGCGGTTGTAAATGGAGAATCGCATCTTGCTGATAAACAATCCTTTAAGCCGCAACACATCGTTCACCGCATCTTCATTGGGAGAAAAAGCATCGGGCAGGAATATCCGCGCGTCTTGGCGAATCTCCACAATGTTCGATTCACTGGTCTGGCCCGTGCCAACAGCCCTGACCCGGAAACGCAGCAGTTGGTTGACCGTATCCAGCGGGAAAGCAAACGAAGCTCCGCCCGCCACCGCTTCCGTCTCAATCACGCTGTCGTCCGCCCGCAATTTCTCAACCTCGTAGCTTTGCACGCCATCGGGCCAGCCACCATACGGCGACCACGCTAATGTGTAGCTGTCGTTGGCTTCGGCGGCTTGCAGCCGGACTGGGCAGGCATCGGCGGATGAAAAGGCTTGGTTGCCACAGTTGTCCGCATAACCGATCCGGTAGCAGTAATTGGCCAAGCCGGGGCGGGCGGTGCTGTCGGTGTAACGGTTGGTTGCGGAGGGAACACGGGCAATAGCGATGAAATTGCCGCTGGTATCGGCGCGATAGACAAGAAAAGTACGCACCGTGTTGCCCGGCGCATCCCAAGTCAGTGCTGTCAGTCCGCCCGTCACGGTGGCTTTAAAGTTGGTCACCGCCGCCGGAGCCTGCGAGGAAACCGCCTTGATACAAACCGTGTTGGACAACGATTCCACATCGCCAGTCAATAGAATCCGCACCCGGTAGCAATACGTGCTGCCGCATTCAACCGTATTGTCGCTGTACGTGGCCAGCAACACATCCGGGCTGGCTTGGATAATCTGCACATCGCGCAATACGTCCACTTGCTGGGCTGCCAGCACAGGGTTGGTTTGCCAGTTCACCACGTTTTGGCCGTCAACCGCTGCCCCGGTCAGCGCAACCGTGCTGATCTCGTCCGAAGCGGTCAGGTTGTCGCATCCGTCAAAAGCCACAATGCGGTAGGTAATGGGTCGCCTCGCAAAATCATCGGTCAGTGCTTGGATGAGTATGCTGGCACTTGTGGACGAAACAACCGGAACCAGTATAGTGTAGGTGCCATCGGGGTTGCGTTTCTCAATGCGGTAAGTTGTGTTGGCTTCCGCCTGAAAACTCAGCTTCGCCTCGGTTCCGCCGGTTACTTCCAGGCTTTTCAGCAAGGGCTTGTTCAAATCAAGAACCGGAGTGATGGCTTGTGTCCGGCTTCCCCCGCAACTGGTACCCGCATAAATGCCGCGCACCGTAATGGTTTTCGGGTTGGCATTTGCATACGCGTGGGTCAGGCCGCCCCGCGCAACAGTTTGTTCGGGAGTGCCATCGCCCCAATTTATCACGAACTTCTCGTACACGTTGTCCGTGATTTCCAGCCGGATATTGTAATTGGCACACGTACCGATGCTGAATTCGGGGTCAGGCGTGGGCAGCACTTCTATGTAATTCGCCTTTTTCAATTCACCACCGCTTTCGCCGGGTGCTCCGTTGAGATCGGTGAATGTGCCTTGCTGCGTGATGGTGTAAATGCCGGCTTTGGTGTAGGTATGCGTGGTGGCATTGGTGAAAATCTGGTCTCCGGGAGCGGCAGCCGGGTTGAATATTGTGCCGTCGCCGTAGCTGTAGCGCAGGTTGGCACCGCCATTGGTGCATTCGGTTATGGTAATGGGCGTGCCCACGCAGGTGCGCACAACCGTGGCGGCGGGGTCGGCACCCGCAGAAAAACAGGGTTTTTCTTGGGAAAACGCCAGGAGCGGAATCGAAAATAGTATCGAAAACCAAGCCCAAACCCGTTTGCCGTGAAAAAGCCGCGATGGAGAAAAAACAGGCATAAGGTTATTGGCTCGGGAGTTTGACGCATGGAACCATGGGTTCCGGACGGTGAAGGTTGCAACGCAAATCAATGCCTGACGGTGGCAGTCGGTGTGCCACAGGCCGGGGAAGTTGGGTGGCGGCGTTGCATTTTCGCCCAACCCATTACAAAACGACCGGCCGGATGCTAATCATATACTTACCTGCCCGATAATTTCCTCCATTGTACGTAAGTTCTGTTGGCCGGTTGCCATGTTTTTGAACGCCAGCCTGCCGGTTGCCATCTCGTCGGTGCCGATCACGATCACGAATGGGATGCCTTTGCGGTCGGCGTAGTCAAGTTGTTTTTTCAACTTTGCCAAGTCAGGATACATTTCGGCGTTGATGCCTGCCTCGCGCAGTTGCCGCAAAAGTGGCAGCCCGTAATCGCGGGTTTCGGCATCGAAATGCACAAGCAGTATTTGCGTGGAAATAGTATCTTTTTTGGGGAAAAAACCCAGTTCCTCCATCACATCACAAATGCGATCCACGCCGAACGAAATGCCCACACCCGACAGGCCGGGCACGCCGAAAGCTCCGGTCAGGTTGTCGTAGCGGCCGCCACCACTGATGCTGCCTATTTGCACCCCGCCCGCCTTCACCTCAAAAATGGCTCCGGTATAATACGACAGTCCACGGGCCAGCGTCACATCAAACTGCAAATGGCTGTCAGCCAAGCCGGAAACCTCTACCAGCCGCAGCACTTCGATTAGCTCGGCCAAGCCTTGCCGCCCGGTTTGGCTGTTGCCAAACAAGTTTTGCAATTGTTCCAGTTGCTCGTGGGCCTCACCGTCCATGGCGAAAAAAGGTTCCATTCTCCGGATGGCTTCCGCCGGAAATCCGCGTTCCGCAAGTTCCTGCTCCACTTTTTCGCGGCCTATCTTGTCCAGTTTGTCAATCGCCACGGCCAAATCGGCTTCCTTGCCTGCCGCGCCCACGGTTTCGGCAATGCCAGTCAGTATTTTGCGGTTGTTGACCTTGATGGCATAGTTCCGGATTCCCAACCTGCCCAATACTTGGTTCAGCACCAGCACTATTTCGGCTTCGCAGAGCAAGGAATCCGTACCCACAACATCGGCATCGCACTGGTAAAACTCGCGGTATCGGCCCTTCTGCGGACGGTCGGCACGCCACACGGGCTGTATCTGGTAACGCCGGAACGGAAAAACCAACGTGTGGCGGTTCATGGCCACGTACCGCGCAAACGGCACGGTAAGGTCGTAGCGCAAACCCTTTTCGGCAATTTTCGATGCCATTTTCTTGGAACCGCCCCGAAAATCATCTTCATCGGTTTCTTTCAGAAAATCGCCGGAATTGAGGATTTTGAACAGCAACTGGTCGCCTTCCTCGCCATACTTGCCCATCAGCACCGACAGGTTTTCCATGGTTGGCGTTTCGAGCGGCTGGAAACCGAATTGTTGGAAAACAGATTTGATCGTGTCAAAAATGAAACTCCGTTTTGCCATTTGCGCCGGGCCAAAGTCGCGCGTGCCTTTCGGGATGGTGGGTTGTGACATGGGTTGGAAAATTTGGGGAACCAAACCGCAAAAGTAGGGAAACGAATTGATTTCGGACTCCGGAATAGTATCTTTTGAAAAGCCCAAACCTGCGGTTTTCGGGCACAAGCTGAAGCGTGTGCTACGGCGTGGTTGGGCGGCGTGGTAAATTTTCTTTGGCCGACGCTTGTTTCCACACCGGCCAAACCATATATTTGCGCCTCATTTTCGGGTTGGTTCAGTATTCAAACGCTATTCACACATATTTTAATTTCAAGTAAAATGGGAGTTACCAGACTGAAAAGGAAAGAATTGCGCAACCGCGCCAATGCAAACAACCGCACGGCCCGCATCAAGCAATTGTCGTTCAAGCCGATCATCGCCAATGTGGATGTGGAAGCCATCAAGGCCGAATTTGCGGCCAAAATCGCCCAAGCCAAGTAATAACAAGCCTGTTATTAAACACCAAACCCGCGAAGCCTTTGCATGAAGGCTTCGCGGGTTTGGTGTTTTTGAAAGATACTATTTTGGCAGACCGTTTCAGATTTACTTGATGTCGTTCATCTTGGAGCGTACTTGACCCACCACCGTTTTTTGTTTTCCTATTTGCATTTGCGCTTCGGCCACGTCCTTTTTGTTGGTTTCGATGTCTTGCAGCAGTTGCTCCAAGTCGCGGGCGTTTTTCACGAGTTTTTCCTGCAAGTCCGTTTTCTGCTTTTGGTTGCGTTCAGTATTTTTCACTAAGGTTTTGCCTTCTTGCAGGCTTTTGCCGTGTGCCTTCTGGCTTTTGTTCAGTTCCTCATTTGCCGCACGCAGCTCGGGCGGCACGTCGCTTTTGCGCTTTTTCTTGCCGCTGCTCGCCGAATCCGGCACGATGGAGGCACTCACACCGGCGGTGGCCTGCCGTTGGGTTTCCACTGCCGTTTGGCTTTGTTGCTGGGCGGTTTGGTTGGCTTCCGTGTCGCGTACCAACTGGATTGAATCGTTATGGTTTTTGACCAGTTGGTTTCCATAGTCAATCTTGTTTTTCTTGTTCTGCTCCACATCGCGCCGCAGGCTTTCGCCTTTGCGCACCAGTTGGGCGTGTTTTTTGGTGCGGCTGTCGAGTTCTTTTTCGGCGGCGGCAATCTCGCGATCCACCTGTTCGCGGTACATCCGCACGCCAAAATCGTGCAGCAAATCGCGCGGAATCGGGTATTTGGGGTGTTTCGGATCAGTGATAAACGCCGTATCGAGTTTGATGGCATAGAAAATCGTGGTTGCGCCATCGCCGGAAGTAATCTTGCTGGTGGCCACAACCGGCATGAACGACACGTTGGACATCCGGGCAATGGCCACGGTGTAGGTGTCTTTGCCGCCCTTGGGCGATTCCACTTTGCCGTATTTTTTCAGGAACTCCTTCCACTCTTTGGCCACCGTTTTCTCGTCAAGGTACAGCAGTGTTTTTATGCCTTTGAAATCGCCGGTCTGGATGAACTCAGTTGCCGGGGCAATGGTCACTGTTTGCGCCTGCAAAACCACAAAGCCAAACAAGCTGACCAGCAGGGCAAGGGTAAGGATTTTTTTCATGTCGGTTGGAATTTAGCGGTTGGTTGCGCCTACTGGGACAACAAGGATGAATGTGGCAGACTCCAGAACAAAAACCTGCTGGCAGCCGTTTTTATCATTCTTGGCTTATCTTTAGCGCACGCAAAATAGTATCTTTTCCAATGCCAAAACCCGCCCCGTCCACATTATTGGCTTGGTTCCCGCAATTTTTTCACATCGCCGCAGTTTTATCCATCAACCGTTCACAAACCAATCAATTGATGTTCCCCATGAAAAAAATGCTCTTGAGTTGGGCGACAAGCTTCGTCCTTGTGGTTTCGGCATGGGCGGCGGAAGCCCCCAAAACGCCGTTCTACAAATTTACCGTGGATCTGACCAAGGTGAAACAGGACAAAGTGAATGTGAACCTGCTGGTGGCTCCTCAAAAAAAGAAAGAAGTAGTCTATTATATGCCCAAGATTGTGCCCGGCACGTATGCCAACTACGATTTCGGGCGGTTTGTGTCCGATTTCACGGCCCGTACCAAACAAGGTAAGCCGCTGGCCGTGGAGAAACTCGACGCGAACAGTTGGCGCATCAAACAGGCCGACCAACTGCACCGCATCAGCTACACCGTGGAAGACACTTGGGATACCGAACTGGCGGGCGATTTCGTGTTTGAGCCGGGCGGCACCAACATTGAGGAAAACCGCAACTTCGTGCTCAACACGCACGGTTTTTTCGGCTATCTGGACAACCAGAAACAGGTTCCGTACCAAATTGAGGTGATAAAACCGGCGGGCTTCTACGGCTCCACGCCGCTGACCGCCGTAAAGACCACCGCCAGCACCGATACCTACGCACTGGATTCGTACAACCATCTCGTGGACTCGCCGATGATGTACAACAAGCCCGACACAACGGTGCTGAAAGTGGGCGGCGCGGACATTTTGATTTCGGTTTTCTCGCCCAACAACAAGCTGACGGCCAGCGAAGTGGGCAAAACCATTGGCCCGATGCTGGAGGCGCAAAAGGAATACCTGGGTGGTAAACTGCCCATTAAAAAATACGCTTTCCTGATTTACCTTTTCGACAAGAATCCGAAATCGGGCAGCATGGGAGCCTTGGAGCATTCGTATTCGTCGCTGTACTGCCTGCCCGAAGCCGGAGCCGAGACGCTGGCGCAAACCATCCGCGATGTGTCGGCGCACGAGTTTTTCCACATCCTGACCCCGCTCAGCATCCACTCCGAGCAGATCCAATATTTCGATTTCAACAAGCCGCAAATGTCCAAGCACCTGTGGCTCTACGAAGGCATCACCGAATATTTTGCCGGGCACATGCAAGCCAAGCAAGGTCTGATTGACCTGCCCAAATACGCTGAAATGCTGAACGAAAAGTTTTTTGCCGCCGACCAGTACAACGACACGCTACCGTTCACGGTCATGAGCAAAGGCTGTCTGGACGTACACAAAGACCAATACGCCAATGTGTACCAGAAAGGAGCCTTGATCAACTTGTGCCTCGACATAAAACTGCGCCAGCTATCGGGTGGCAAATACGGTGTGCAGAGCCTGATGGCCGACTTGGCCAAAATGTACGGCAAAGACAAGCCTTTCAAGGATGAGGAACTGTTTGATGTGATTACCAAACTGACCTATCCCGAAATCCGCACGTTTTTCAAACGCCATGTGGAAGGTCCCGAACCGTTGCCGCTTGAGGAAGCCTTTGCGGCGGTGGGCATCCTGTACAAGGCCAAAGGCGGAACCACCAAATCCATTTCGATGGGCAACATCCAACTGGGCTTCAATCCGGAAACCAAGCGTCTGAAGATTGCCGACTTATCGAAGATGAATGATTTTGGCCGGAAAATGGGCTACCAGACTGATGACGAAATTGTGGCCCTTAACGGCAAGCCGCTGACCGTTGAGAATGCCCAGCAGGTGCTGACCGATTTCAAGGAAAAAACCAAGGAAGGCGACAACCTGGAAATGACCGTGGCCCGCAAAGGTGCCGACGGTAAGGAGCAGCAAGTGAAACTGCAAAGCAAAGTGCAAGCCGTGGAAACGCAGCAGAGACACCTGTTCCAACTGATGGAAAATCCGACTGCCGAACAAGCAGCCCTGCGCAAAGCGTGGGTGGGCCAGTAGACCGGCTGCTGAAAACAGTATGTTTCAAAAAGCCCAAACCGGCGCGACTTTAAAAATCGCGCCGGTTTTTTTCATGGTTGGCGGCTTACAGAAAATAGTATCTTTTGAAAATGCCAAACCCCGGTGGAGCCAAATTTATGGCAACTCGTAAAGCCGGATGCCGGGCATGAATACAAAATCCTTCTTGTTGTACGTAAACTTGTACGTAAACAGTTCAATTCCATACACCAGAGAGGTGGCCCCGATAATTGCATCGGGAATCTGTAGCCCGTGACTGAGCCGGAACCTCTCCATGAAGTTGGTAGCCATTTGCGAAATGGCCGAATCCATCTCTACCACATCGTAATACCTGATTTTCCTCTTCATTTGGGCAAGTTCGGCCTCGTTGCCCATTCCCTGATACAATTCCATCACTGTAATGGCCGAAAGGACAACATTGTCCAGACCGATTCTTTACCATGCCCTCAATTGTTTCCACCCTTCCATTAAATGCATGGATGAATATATTGGTGTCGCAAAGAATCATGGCTTGCGGTTGCGTTGCCATGTTTCAGACCTTATTTCCTCAAGATTCCGGGGCTTCGCCTGCCAAAGGCCAAACAAGCTTTTAGGGTCGAGTTTCTTGTTGCCTTTCGTGATTTTCGGCAAAACCCTCTTGGAAACGATATGGATGTTGTCAATATCCAATCTCTTGAAAGCAGTAACCACCTTTTCCAATTCAACCGGGTCGCTTATTTCAATCGTCACTTTCATGGGGGCGGTTGTTTTGCGTGTTCAAACATTAACAGGCCATTCACCTTGCACAAGTATACTTTGTTTTGTGTTTTATTCCAACCACGCGTTTTTCATTTCTCACACAAAGTAATACAGCAAAAACACGGTCACTCCGGTCAGGATTCCGGCGTAGAGACGGTCGTCGCGCAGGCAGTGCCGCCAGCCGGAAAAACCCGGCTCCAAGCGGATATGCCACACAAACAAGCCCAAAGACAGCAGCCCGGCGGCGGCGGCCACTTGCGTGGGCAACAGCCAACCCAGCCAAACGGGCAGAAGCAAAAAAAACTGGATGCCCGCAAAAAGTCCGGCTTGGCGCAACAGCCAAATCGGAGCCGTGGACAGGATGGGTTCTTCGGTATTTTCAGATGCGCTTCTCCACAACCGGCTCAGGCCAATGTGCAGCGATACGGCAAAAACCATGGTCAAAAACACGCGGTGCAGGAAATTGAGTTTCGCGCCGAAAAGATTCTGCACTGCCGGACTGCCGCCCAGAAAATTGTTATAGAAATACTCGACAACAAACGCGAACACCGGAGCCGCCAGCATAGTGACAACGGCCGCTTTCGGGTTGGCTTTGCGCCACAGGATGCCCACAAAAAACGCCGCCACCACGCCCTGCGTAAAATACGACCCGCGCGAAGACACACTCAGGAAAAAATTCCCCGCCGAGGCCGGATCGTAGGTGAGCAGGGCCAGCACCGCCGACAGCCCATGCCCAGCACAGCCAGCCGCCCTAACCGTATCATCTGCCGTTCGCTGGCCTGCGGGTTCAGGTATTTCTGGTACACATCGAGGGTAAGCAGCGTGGAAACCGAGTTCATCATCGAATCCACGGACGAAAATGTGGCCGCCGTGAGTCCGGCAAGGATTAGTCCGGTCAGTCCGTAGCCGGTTGGCACCACGGTTTGCACCAAGTGCAGGAACGCATCGTCGGGTAGCACGATTTTATCGGCCAGCCGGATTTTGAACAGGTATCCCGCCGCCACACCGCAGGCAACCGAAAAAAACGGAATCGTGAGCTTGAGGAAACCCGACGCAATGATGCCGATTTTGGCATCCGTGTCGGTTTTGGCGGCCAGCACGCGCTGCACCAGATACTGGTTGGTAGTCCAATAGAAGAAGTGCAGGATAATCAATCCGGTAAACGCGCCCGACCACGGCAAATCCGGGTGGTTGGCGGGCAGGTACAAATGCATTCGCTGTTCGGAAAGCACCTGCTGCTTTTCCAAGTCCAGCAAGCCGAAAAACCCGCCGATTTCGGGCTGCGAAAACGTAAAATACGCCACCAGCAGTCCGGCGGCCAGCATCATCACGGTTTGCAGCGTGTCGGCAATCACCACCGAATTCATGCCGCCAAACATGGTGTAGCTGCAACTCATCAGCCCGATCATGGCAATTCCCTGCCAGTATTCAAGCGCAAAGCCAGTGCCCCGGAACAGGAAAAGCAGTGTGCGGCTGCCAATGTAAAACGCGGCCACAAGCTGCACCACAATCAGCAGGATCATCAGGATGGAATACACCAGCCGGGCGTGCGAATTGTAGCGGTGTTCGAGGTATTGCGAAAGCGTGAAAACCCGCAGCTTGCGGTAAGTGGGCAGGAAAACGTAGCACAGAATCAGGATGGCAGGCACCGCCAGCAACTCGTAGTGGCTCTGGGCAAACCCCACCGAATAGCCGATACCCAGCATCCCGATCAGGTGCGAGGCATTGATGTTGGTGCCGAAAACGGAACCCGCCACCGCCCACCACCTCAATGAACGCCCCGCCAGAAAATAATCCTCCGAATTGCTTTTTTTCATTGCCAGCAGGCTGGACGCGGGCAGCAGCAATAGCAGCGCAATGAGCACAAGGGTGTCAAGGAGGCTTAATTGTTGGAGCATTTGGTTTGGTTTGCCGTTGAAAAACCGGTTCAATCGCGTCGCTCGAACCGGTTTGCGAGAAAAGTACTGCCCGTTCTGCAAAGTCTCCGACACGTTCTGCAAAGTCTCCGACTTCGCAGGCTTATGCTCGTAGTATTCAGACTACCGGCACAAGCCCCGAAAGGGCGGCATACGCCAAGGCAGGACAAAGCCCTGTCGGTTCAATATTCCTGCGAGAGCGGATGGATCATCAGTTCGTCAATGACCACGTGCGGCGGAGCGGCCAGAATGTAGATGATGGCAATGGCCATGTCGGTGGGCTTGAGCCAGTCCTTGGCTTTGGGGTCGCCTTGGGGATGGGCGTGGAAATGCGTGTCCACCAAGCCAGAGTACACCACCGAAACCTTGATTCCCATCGGCCTGACTTCCTTGCGCAAGGCCATTGAAAACGCATCCTGAGCGTATTTGGAGGCGCAATACAGCGAGCCGCCATCGAAAACCCGCTTGGCAACATCAGAGGCGATATTGATGATGTGGCCGCTTCCGGCGGCTTTCATGAACGGTAGCACGGCTTTGCAAAACAGGAAAGTGCCCTTAACGTTGGTGTCCATCACGGCATCCCATTCGGTGGCGGCGAGGTTTTCGGCTTGCTTGAAAATGCCAAAACCGGCATTGTTCACCAGCGCGTCTATGGTGCCGAAAGCCGCCGCCAGTTGCCGCACGGTTTCATTGGCAAAAACCTCATCGGCCACATCGCCCGTGAAAATTTCAGCTTTCGCGCCCAACTTTTCGGTTTCGGCTTTCAGTTCGGCCAGTTCATCGCCGCTGCGGGCCACCAAGCCGAGGTTGGCTTTTTGGGCGGCCAGTTGCAATGCCAGTTCGCGCCCTATGCCTTTGGAAGCTCCGGTAATGAGGATTGTCTTGCGTTGCAAAGTCATGGATAAAAGCGGGTTTGGGCTTTTTGAAAGATACTATTTCCAGTGGTGCCGGTTGCTCACAACCGGCACGGGGTTGCTCACAACCCCGGAACTTGAACGCGCCGCTCCGAGAGCTTCACATTGGGCAGGTGCGGCAGCACGTATTTGGCAAACAATTTTGATTCTTCAATCAGCGGGTAGCCCGACAGGATGAACGACCGGATACCCATGTCCATGTAGCGGCGCAGTTTTTCAATAATCTGCTCGGGCGAGCCGACCAATGCCGCCCCGCAACCCGAACGCGCCTTGCCGATTTCCGTCCACAACAGCGGCTCTACAAAACCCTCGTCATCAGCGGTTTGGCGCAGTTCGTCCTGCCGCAACACGCCGAGGCTTTTGCCGTCTTGGGTGCGGTATTTGAGTTCGGCGGCCTGCTGGGCATTAAACTTGGACATGAGTTTTTTAGCGTAGGCGCGGGCTTCCTTTTCGGTTTCGCGCACCACCACGTGTACGCGCAGGCCGAAATCAAGGCGGCGGTTGTATTTTTCGGCGCGGCGGCTCACATCCTGCATGGTTGCGTAAATGCTTGCTTCGGGTTCGGGCCACATTAAAAACACATCGCAGTGCTGGGCGCAAACCTCCTTTGCCCCGTCCGAAATGCCGCCGAAATACAGCATCGGCCCGCCGTTGGCTTGGTATGGCTTGGCGGGGGCGGCGGGCAAGTCGAAGTTGTAAAACCGGCCTTCGGCTTTCACGCGGTCTTGTGTCCAGGTCTGTTTCAGCAGTTCAATCACTTCGGCGCAGCGTTCGTAGCGGGTTTGTCCGTCTTCGTGGTGGCCTGGCAGGTCTGAATTGATGATGTTGATGGTCAGGCGGCCTTGCAGGATATGGTCCAGCGTGGAAATGGCGCGGGCCAGCATGGGCGGATGCACTTCGCCGCAGCGGATGGCCACCAGCATATTGATGTTGCGGGCTTGCGTGGCCAAGGCTCCGGCAAACACCAACGGATCTTGGCCTTCAATGTACGAAGTGGGCAGCAGGATGTTGCTGTAGCCGAGCTTGTCGGCGGTGAGCATGATCTGGCGGCAATGCGCGTAGGTGCTTTGCCGTTTGGGGTCTTTCACGCTCAGGTAGGCCGTGTCGCCACCGCACAAATCGTCGAACCAAGCTATTTCGGCCACTTTTTCCGTGGTGCGTACGGGCACGGGTTGCATATCGGTCGGCATCATTTTGCTTCGGGGCTAAAAATAGTATCTTTCAAAAAGGCCAAACCTGCCCGTGAACTTCGGTAAGAATCTCAAAATTTTGCCGAACTGGCTCGCGCAAAAGTTTCTTCCGACAACAGCACCGCCAATTTTTCAGCTTGCTCCCGGATTTCGGGCACGGCGGTGCATTCAAAAAAAACGCCTTTCAGCGGCGGCCCAACCGTGTAATAATATGCCGACGGACGGCCCTGCGCATCCAGCAATTGTCCGTCGGGCAGGGCATCCATGCCCATGCGCAAGGCATCGGTACGGATGCTGCCCGAGGCAAGCAGGCTTTGCAGCAGCGGATTGTGCAACGCGTTTTTTTCAATATCCGTGCAAGGCCCTGTACAATTGACTACCCGTTGGGCAAAAAGATTACGCGTTTGGTTGTGCGTACGCACGCAAATTTCCATTCCGTGAGCCAGATATTCCAGCGAATGAACCCGGCCCTGGTGCAGAAACAGTTGCTGCGCCTGCTCCAACTCACCAACCAACGCCAGCACCGAACCGGCGGCGCGGTGGCGGTGTACGTTCCACAAAGAACCCAACCGGCGGTTGAACAATGACTTTTCGGAGAGCGGCAGCCGCCGCCACAACAGTGGCACCCACGGACGAAACGCCTGCAACACAGCCCGCCAGTCGCCGTGGGCCAGTTTCAACTCACATTTGAACCAGCGCACCAGTTCGCGGACGGTGGCCGGAGCCAACTCGTCCGGTTGCCGGGCAAGCGTGTGTTCGGCTACGGGCAGCGAATGCACCAACGGAAACCGGCCGTGCGAGGAAACCACGTGGAAAACGCCCCGGAAACCCTGCCTGTGCGCCGCCGCCATGAAATCCAAGGCCGTAAGCCCCGAACCAATCAGCAATATGCTTTGCAGCGACTGCACCGAATCGTAGCCCTTGGCCGCCCACGGGTTGCCCACGTAGCGGTTTTCGGCTTCCCAATGCGCTTCCACGGGAACCGGATTGTTGGGCGGCGGATTGCCCAAGGCCAGTATCACACGGTCAGCGGTGATGCAATCGCCGTTGTCCAGTTGTATCTGTACGGCATCTTCCTTCTCTGAAGTGCCAATTGCTTGTGCTTGGTGTATTTCTAAGGAAATGCCTGCCGGTTTGCCAGCTAAGGCCGACTGGAAGGTTTCGCGCACATATTTGCCAAATACAAGGCGCGGCACAAAATCGTCGGGCTGGCAGGTGTCGGGATAGTGGCGTTCGAGCCACTGGCAGAAATGCAGTGGCAAATCCGGGAAAAGGCTCATGTTTTGGGCGGGTACATTAAGCAGGTGTTCGGCAAATACGGTTCCGTAGGCAGCTCCCAAGCCCACATCCGGGCTTTTTTCCACCAAGTCAATGCGCCGTGGGCCTATGCATTGCAGCAGCCGGATGGCCATCAGCGTACCGCTCAATCCGCCGCCGATGATGGCTATTCGTTGCATAGCAAGTGGGTGGGTTTTCCCTTCAAAAATAGTATCTTTTCAAATGCCCAAACCCCTCGCTGGCGTTATTTATTCGCCCTTCACTTCGGCAATTCATCGAACACGGTGGACAGGCAGGATAATCACGGGCGAGTTTGGGCTTTTTGAAAGATAATATTTTCGCCCGTCACACATCGCGCCGCTGGCCGGAAGGGTGCGGCACCACGTGTTTTTCCAGAATGCGCACCGCTTCCTTGCGCACCGAAGCATCTTCGCGGTGGCCCCAGAGTTGCGTGCGGGCGTGTTGGTGAGCCTTTTTCAAATCCACCATGGGCGGCGGGTAATCCACCCCAATCACGCAACAAAACTCAAGTTGTTCCAGCGGGGTCAGTTTCCACGGCTCGTGCAGGCGGGCATCGGGCAGGTTGTGCAGTTCGGCCACCCACTGCCTGATAAAACGGCCTTCCGGGTCATGGTCTTGCGACTGCTTGACGGGGTTGTAAATCCGCACGGTGTTGGTTCCCGTCACTCCGGCCTGCATCTGGAACTGCGCGTAATGGATGCCCGGCTCAAAATCCAGAAACAACCGGCCCAAGTGCAAGGCTCCCGGCTTCCAATGCTGGAACAAATGGTGGGTCAGGAACGAAACCAGCATGGCACGCATCCTGAAATTGAGGTAGCCCGTCTGCACAAGGCAGCGCATACACGCATCCACGAGCGGGAAGCCGGTTCTGCCCGATTTCCACGCCCGGAAATGCGCATCAACCTCGCTGTAAGCCAGCGTGTCGTAACCTTGGTTCAGGTTTTCAAACTCGATGCGGTCTTCCATTTCAAACTTCTGGATGAAGTGGCAGTGCCAGCGCAACCGCGACGCAAAGTTTTCCAGTTGGCGCACCGGGCCACCCCGCCGACGGGCTGCCTGTTGCGCCTGGTACACTTGCCGCACCGACAGGTTGCCCCACGCCAGATACGGAGACAACCGGCTGCAACTCCGGCGGCTTTCCAGCGGCTTGGAAATGTGTTTGGAATAGTTCTCGATGCGCCCAGCGAGGAAATTTTGCAGGTAACGGTGCGCAAACCCTTCGCCGCCGGGCTGGAAATCGGGGTGTGCCGCCCGGATTTCCTCCGCCACCGGGCCGCCCTGCCACTGCCGGCAAAAGTCACCGTCCAAGTCGGCGGAAATATATCTTCCCCAATCGGGATGTTGCTGGCTGCCAGCCATGTACCGGTACCAGCGTTCGCGCCAATGCTCGCGGTTTTTCAACCCCCGGATTATGCCGTTCGATTGGAATTCGCGCCATTTTATCTTGTTTTCGCGGCAAAATCCGGCCACCGCTTTGTCGCGGCTGTAGGTAATGGCAAGTCCGGTTTCCTCGTGCGAAAAAATGGTTCCGATGCCAAAATTCCGGTGCAAAGCCTCGAATACGGGCAGCACTTCGCCGTGGAAGATTTGTATTTGCGGCACGTTTTGTCCGTTTCCCGCTGTTTCCGCGGGGTTCATGGCGGATAGCTGCGCGTTTAAATCGGACAGCGACTGCCACACGAAACGCCAGTGGCGCACTTCATGGTCGGGGCTTTGCATGACCGAAGGCTCGAAAAAATATACCAGCAGCAACGGCTGTCCGGTGGCGATGGCCTGGCTGAGTGGCTCGTGGTCGCGCAGGCGCAAGTCGCGTTTGAGCCAAAGTATGTTCAAAGTGGCGGCTGGTTGGTGGCGGGATGTTTTTGGCGGTGCGGGCTTGATTCGCCAATCTTGCGGCTTTCAAGACCGGCACGCGGTATGACAACAAAAAAAGCAGCGTTGTGGTTGGCCAAAATCCGCGCAAATGACACCAACCGGCAGTTCCCGCCGGAAAAAACACGGGGGCGGGTTTTGGCATTTGAAAAGATACTATTTTGCGCCCCACCACACCCCGCATTGCCTTGGCCCTGAACCCCACCCACGCACCCATCCGCCCCACCATCGCCGTCATTGGCGGCGGCAGTTGGGCCACGGCCATCATTAAGATACTGTGCGAAAACGATGTGCGCATCCGCTGGTGGCTGCGCAATGCCAGCGATGTGGAATACATCCGCAAGTTCGGGCACAACCCCAACTACCTGACCGATGTGCAAATCAGCCGGCGCAAAGTTCGCACCTACCAGCACGTGCCCAAGGCATTGGCCGGAGCCACGCACGTGGTGCTGGCCGTGCCGGCGGCATTTATCCAAGAGGCCATGACCGGCGCAACGGAAGAACTGCTGAAAGGCAAAATCATCGTTTCGGCCATCAAAGGCTTGATTCCCAACGAAAACCTGCTGGTGACCGACTGGGTGGAAAAAAAATACCATGTGCCGCAAGACCGGATATGTGTCATTGCCGGGCCGTGCCACGCCGAGGAAGTGGCCTTGGAAAAACAATCGTACCTGACCATCGCCTCCACCGATTTGGTGCAGGCCGCGCACTTTGCCGACACACTCAGTTGCCGGTTTTTGCAGGCCCACGCCATCGAGGATGTGTATGGCGTGGAGTACTGCGCCGTGATGAAAAACATCATTGCGCTGGCGTGCGGCATTGCGCACGGCCTCAACTATGGCGACAATTTCCAAGCGGTGCTGGTATCCAATGCCATGCAGGAAATCAAGCGGTTTCTGGATGCGGTGCATCCCATGCAGCGCGATTTGATGTCGTCGGCGTATCTCGGCGACTTGCTGGTCACGGCCTACTCGCAGTTCAGCCGCAACCGCACGTTTGGCAACATGATTGGCCGGGGCTACAGTGTAACGTCGGCGCAGGTGGAGATGAACATGATTGCCGAAGGCTACTACGCCGCCAAAAGCATCTGGGCCATCAACCAGAGCCACCAGGTTGATATGCCCATCACCAAGGCCGTGTTCCAGATTTTGTACGAAAAAGCCACGCCCGCCACCGAAATCCAATTGCTCAAAAGCCGGTTGCGCTGATTTGCCGTTTTGCGTGTTCCGTTTGACTTTCAAACCCGTAGAGACGTTGCGGTGCAACGTCTCCGTGGCGAGCAATGTCTTCTTCCCGACATTCGACTGCGCATGGAATGCCTTTCAGAACATTGATTCCCGGAAACAAAGACGTTGCGGTGCAACGTCTCTACCCGGATATGCGAAATAGTATCTTCCAGAAACCCCAAACCCAGCCTTCTCACAACCGCAAACGCAATGGCCCAGCTCACCGCCAATTCATTGCTGCACGCCTACAGCAACGGCATCTTCCCGATGGCCGACGGGGATGAAATACACTGGTATTCGCCCGACCCCAGAGCCATCATCCCGCTGGAGACCTACCGGCCCCAGAAGTCGCTGCGACCCGTATTGAACCGGCAGGTTTTTGAAATCCGCTTCAACACGCAGTTCAGGAAAGTAATGCGGCACTGCGCCAAGCCGCGCGGCGACGGGCTGGGCACGTGGATTTCGGAGGACATCATTGGCGTTTACACCGAATTGCACCGCTTGGGTCACGCCCACAGCGTGGAGGCCTGGCACGGCGGCGAACTGGCGGGCGGCTTGTACGGGGTGGCATTGGGCGGGGCTTTCTTCGGCGAGTCCATGTTCACTTTGCAGGCCAATGCCTCCAAGGTTGCGTTCCACTTTTTGGTTGAACGGTTGCGCGGGCACGGCTTCTCGCTGCTCGACACGCAATTTGTCAACGACAATGTGTTGCGTTACGGGGCCGTGGAAATTCCGGCCAGCCAGTATTTGCAGCGACTTCAAAGTGCCTTGGAGCAACGGGTTTCGTTCCGGTAGGCTTCCGGTTACGGCCGCAGGGTGTCAAAACAATTTTCCGGGTATCGGCTTGATAATCACGGTTCCGGGGCAATCCGCGCCCGACAATCCGTCAAAACAGCCACTTCACTACGCCCCGCCCACGATTTTTCGCCAAAACTGACATCCTGGCGTGGCCATGTGCGCACCAGTGCTTGGGAAAACAACAAATTAAGTCGCGGAAATTCCGAAATTCAGGCAAGTTACCAAGAGAAAGTTTTTCCGGAAAGCATTGCACACCCCAATCCGGATTCGCATACGCTCCACACGGTTTCTGAACGTGTGCCAACCATCGGGAAAGTGAACGTAGCGGGCTTCGGCACCGCAAACCCACCCAGCCATGCGTGGATTTGAAAATGACCGGTTCGATACGCCGCCAACGGTGGATTATGGCCGGTTGAAATAGACAAAATTACTTACAGCGTTACATGATGCGCAAAATCACACTGCTGGCCGTACTCCTCTACTGCAACCTGCTTTCGCCCATCCGTTGTGCGGCGCAAGACAATGCCCTGCGCGGCGTTGTGCTTGACGAGAACGGAAAGGCCATGAGTGGCGTGCAGGTTTCCATCAATGGCTCGGCAGCGGTGGTGACCACGCCCACGGGCCAGTTTCAGGTTCGCCTGTTGCAAACGCCTGATATGAGCCTGCTGAATATCAGCGCGGAAAGGAGCGGATTCAAGCTAAAAAATTGGTACTACAACAAGCAGCGCAAAGAACTGGAATTGTCGCTGCATCCCACCCACAAGAACATGGATGGCTGGGTGCTGGCTCCCGGCAAGATTCCGCTGGCCGAGGTGCTGGTTGTGTTCCGCAATGAGACCCGCGTGGATTCGGTGATTACCGACAAACTGGGCTTTTTCCGCATCCGTATGCCCAGCGAGACACCCGTCACCATTGCCGATTTCATCGTGGAATCGCGCAAGATCAGCGATGGCAACCTGAAATTCATCCAAGACAACACGTTTGTATATTTGAACGTAACCGACGAAGATCAAGTGATAGTCTCGGAAAAACCCGCTGCCCCACGCATCACCAGCATTGAAAAAAGCCCAGCCAAGACAACACCCGAACCAATCCGGAAAAGCGAGCAGGACTTCACGAGCATCCTGGACCTGATAGAGTCCAAGCGCGGAAGAACCTCGGAGCGAAAAAACCTGCTCCAAACCGAAATACAACGTTTGCAACAGGAAATCGGCAACCCGGCCAATTCCGAGAGCGAAAAATCCGATTTGCTCGCCTACATCACCACGCTGCGCAAACTGTTGGAAAACAGCGGCGGTGAGGCAAACAAAGCCCTTGCCATTGAATTGGCGGCCTTGCAAAAACAGTTGCAGGAGAAGGAACGCGAAAAGCAAGACATTGAGAATGCCAAGAATGCCGTTGCTTTCCGGTTGGGCGAAGTCACCCGCTTATTCCAGTTCAGCGTTTTTTCGGTCATTACGCTGCTTCTTGCGGTGGGTGTGACGGTTTATTTTGCAGTCAGCAACAACCGCAAAAAGAAAAAATTACAAGAAACCACCCATCAGTTGGAGTTGGAACGCGAACGCCTACAACAACTCAACGAAGAGTTGAAAACGCTGACCGGCATTGTGGCGCACGACCTGAAATCGCCGCTCAACAAGGTGGTCGGGCTTACGCAGTTGCTGCCTTTGGTGGGGCCGTTGAACGACGAACAAAGCACTTACCTTGGCATTATCAACCAAGTGGTGCACGATGGCCGGCATTTCATAGAGAACCTGCTGGACATCAGGGCCATTGAAGAACAGAAACGCAGCCTGACGACAGAGCCAGTGGAAACCTTGGAATGGCTGCGCCGCTCGCTGATAGGGTATGAGCAAACGGCAAACCGCAAAAACATTGCGCTGAACTTGGAAACCGATGCCCACGAAGCCCTTGTGCTGGTGGACAGGATGGCTTTCGGGCAGATAATGGATAACCTGATATCGAACGCGATAAAGTTTTCGCCTCCCGACAAAACCATCCGCATCCGGGCGGAAGCGGGCTATGCCTTGGTTTCCATCGCCATCCAAGACGAAGGGCCGGGCATTTCGGCGGAAGACCAGCAGAAAATGTTCAGGAAATTCCAGCGGCTTTCGGCAAGGCCCACCGGCGGCGAACATTCCAGCGGCCTCGGCCTGTCCATCGTAAAAAAACTGGTGGAACAGATGAACGGCGAAATACTGCTTGAAAGCACCGAAGGGCAGGGCAGCACATTCACGGTGTATTTCCCCAGGTACGTGCCCGAAGAAAAACCAGCCGAAATACAATGACCCTCTTGCATTTGCCATTGCGAAGTGGCGGGGTTTCGCGGTTCCGGAAGATACTATTTTAAAAACCCGAAACTACACGTAAATCACTCCTTCCGGCGCATCACCATGAACCACGGATTCGTTTCGCGCAAAACGGAAAGCGGCAACCCACGCCAGCAGCGCATCGATTTCGTGCCACGAAGCAAAGCCCGATTCAAAAATCCATTCGGGAAATAGTATCTTCACAAAAGCCAAAACCCGCCCCACATCTCCCACCGATTGCTTGTAACCCAGTTTGCCCAACTCCAAGCGTTGCGCCTGCGCTGCCGGGTAGGTTTCGTAAACTGCCACGCCGGTTTTTTCCATTGCGGTTTTCAGCCGCATGGCGCGGGCGGTGAGTCCGCCCAGAAACATGGGCGACATGGCGTGCAGGGTTTTGTCGGCGGCGCGGTAAAAATAATCGTCGCAGCCGGACAGTTGCGTATATACACCGGGCAGCGAAAGCGGCGCATCCATAAACACTGTGGCGGGCCGCACCTCATGGATGGTGCGCAACAGGAACTCGTCCGCGTCCTGCTTGGGTTTCGATTGCTGGAAAGATACTATTTTTGCCGACAAGCAGCCGGTGGCAATTACTGTGGTTCCGGCCAGTTTGCTGCCGTAGTCAACTCCGCAGATATTGTTGCGCATGTCTTTTAATTTTTTCGGTTAAAAGGTTATATTTGTTCTTGGAATAATGCGAAATTTTATTTCAAGACCTACACGGCAACCTCCATGCTGACACAAGCCAGAACCTCTTATCTGCGTGCCGAGTTTTCGGTACTTCCGTATATGCTCAGTTTGCTGCCCACCATGGTGGTAGTGGCTGGCAATCTTTTGGGTGGCTATTACGCGCTGGCGTATGCCGTTTTCGCGCTGGTGGGCTTGGTTGCCCTCGACTGGATTTTGCCCGCCAACCACGCCAAACCCGTCAAGCTGCCCCTCGCCCTGCCCGATGTCATCATATGGCTGGCCGTGCTGTGCCACACCGCCTCAGTATTTTCGCTGCTTTACGGCGTTCATACGGGCATTCTTACTGGCAAGTTCATCTGGTTTGCGGCCATCTCTACCGGCTTCAACTCGGGCATCATGGGCATCACGGCGGCGCACGAATTGATTCACCGCAAGGAAAAAACCATGCGCAACCTCGGTGTCTGGAACCTGTTTCTGAGCAACTACTCGCACTTCTACACCGAACACCGTTTTGGCCACCACCTTCGGGTGGGCACTTGGGACGACCCGGTTACGGCGCGTTACAACGAGGGTTTCTATCGTTTCTTCGTCCGCGCCGTAACCGGGCAAATCCGCAGCGCGTGGCAAATTGAAGCCAAAAGGCTGGAAAAGAAAGGCAAAAGCCCTCTGTCGCCCAAAAATTTTGTGCTGCGGGCTTTTTCACTGCAATTGCTTTTTCTGGCGGCTCTGTGTTTCATCGGTGGCTGGCCGTTGATGTTGGCTCACGCGCTGCAATCGGTTGTGGGCTTTTCGCTGCTGGAGTTTGTCAATTACATTGAGCATTACGGCTTGGTGCGTGCCAAAGGCGAAAAGGTGGGCGTGATGCATTCCTGGCAGTCCGACCGGGTTTCGAGCCGGTTCATGCTCTACGAACTTTCGCGCCACTCAGATCACCACCTGAAAGCCTACAAACCGTTCCACACGCTGGAATCGCATGAAGAAGCATACACGCTGCCCAGCGGTTATTTCGGGATGTTCTACATCGGCCTTATCCCGCCGCTTTGGTTCAGGATGGTAAACCCGATTTTGGATCGTAACACGGCGGCACTTGGCGGCAAGCAATAGGCAGTTTTTGCGTATGTTGCACGCAAACCACCCTTGAACCGCTATGCGTTTGTTGTCTGCCTTCCCGACATCAACAAAAAACTTCCTTTCCTCGGGGCAGGTTTGGCCTTTTTTTTTGATACTATTTTGGCTGGTGCTTCCTGTATCCGCCCAAGACAGCACCCGATCCGCAAGTCAAATCCCACATTCCGAAACCAGCAGAAAACGCCTGCACACCTTGCTCATCAGTGGCGGTTCGGCATACGCGGCCACGTTGGCGGGCCTGAATTTCCTGTGGTACGCCGGTTCGCCGCGTGGCTCGTTCCAGTTTTTCAACGACAATGCCGAATGGAAACAAGTGGACAAGGCCGGACACGTTTATACGGCCTACCACATCAGCCGGGTGGGTGTGCGGGCGTTTAAGTGGACGGGGATGCCGCGCCGCAAATCCATTTGGCTGGGCGGTTTGGCGGGCATGGTTTTCCAAACCCCGATTGAGATAATGGACGGGTTTTCACCGGCTTACGGTGCTTCCTGGGGCGATTTGGCGGCCAACACGGCCGGTTCGGGTTTGCTCATCGGGCAGTTGCTTTGGTGGGATGAAGAGCGAATCCACCCGAAATTTTCGTTCCGGCCCACTGCGCTGGCGCGTTTGCGACCCAACACACTGGGGGAAAATCTTGTTCAGCAGGCACTCAAGGATTATAACGGCCAAACATACTGGCTGGCGTTTGAGGTGAAGCCGTGGCTGGGCAGGGAAAGCAAGTTTCCGGCTTGGCTGTGCGTGGGCTTGGGATACGGCGCGCAAAACATGGTTTATGCCGACGATGCCCAAAACCGTTTAAACGATTTTGACGCGTACCGGCAGTACTATTTGTCGTTGGATGTGAATTTCGCCAAAATCCCGACGCACCGCCGATGGCTGAAAAACCTTTTTTTCCTGCTGAATACGGTTCGCGTTCCGGCTCCGACACTGGAATGGAACCGGAACCAAGGTTTCCGGATGCATGCCTTGTATTTCTGAAATGGGGTTTCGTCCTTTCAAAAGATACTATTTTTGCGGCACGGATTGTTTGCCAAATCAACATTGAGCATGGTTCCTTGCATTTGCTGGGCGATAGTATCAAAGTTCCGCGATTGAACCCAATCAAGTATTTACGGTTCCACAAAATCCTGCAAGTACCGGTACTTTTCCGTCAGGTGTCCGCCATGCGCGATGGTGGCGCGTTCCAAGATGTGCGTACTGTCGGTGAGGGTGCGCGTCAGGTAAGGCAACACATTGTCGATCAATTGATTGCCAAAATATTCCGAGGCATCGTATGGCAGCTCGCAGGGCAGGTTGTCAATGGCCATCACCGAAATAATGTCTTTAAAAATAGTATCTTCTGGAAAGGCCAAACCCGGCACGGTTTCGCCCGTGTGGCGGTTGTATCCGTAAACCGGATCGGCGATGGTGGTCGGGCGGACGGTGCAGGGAATCGAGCCATCCAAATCGCAGGTAATGTCGGCCACCACGCGGATGCGGAAATCACTAGCTTGCATATCAGCTTTGGCAAACAAAACCGGTGCTTGGGGATGCCAAAACGCCGTGGCAACCAAAATATCGGCCACTTTTGCAAAGTCTTGGAAATGAGACTGGTAGTGCTGCGGATTGTGGTGGAAATCTTCCGAATCCCACGAATTTCCGGCTTTGTGCGTATGGTAATCTTCGGAACGCAGCACGGCAAACACAGGTTCGGAAAAAGCTTGCCGCAAGATTTCGTGCGGCGAAACCTGCCGTATGCCCACGTGGTGCAGCACCTCCACCGCGCCTTTGCCTACGCGTCCACTGCCCGTAAGCAGGATTCTGACGGGCGGCAGCTTGATTTTGGCGTATTCGGCCTCCATTTCCCGGCGGTCGCGGCATTGGTAGGCGCGTTTGAGGTCGAACAGGCCATATTTTTTGCCGTACGTCCACAGCGCATTATAGCAGCCCACAATGCCGGCAAACTTGCCGAAAGCCACAATCCGCCGCCCTGACAGTTCGCTTTCGGTCAGGCATTCGTAATCGATGAGCGTGATTTTTTTTCGCAAAATTTCCCGCAGCAGTTCGCGGTTCTGCTTTTGCTTCTTGATGGTGTGCGAGAAAAAAAAATACGTTTTTCCGGCAATCAACTCACGCACAGGCACTTCCTTGATGCCCAGCAGCACACCGCAACCGGTCAGGTTTTCGGTAACCGTGCAACCGGCTTGCGCATAATCGGCATCGGGTACGCAGCGCGTGGGACTGGGCTGCACAAAAAACTCGATTTGCGGGAAGCGTTGGCGGATTTCGCGGCAGTGGTGCGGCAACAAAGCGACGCGTTTGTCGGGCGGGGTTTTGCCTTCGCGTATCAGTCCGATTTTCATGTGCGGCTTTCGTTTTCCGCCAAAGATACGCAATCACCCTTGTGTTTGGCATTGCCGGGCTGGCAGCCGGGTTTGGGCTTTTGGAAACCTGCCTGCCGGTTTATCCGCCGTGGCGGGACAGGCAGGGATACTGTTTTGGGAAAACCGTACCGCCGGTCAGACACTGTGTGTCAGACCGGCATCGGGCATCGGCTTTTGGGAGAACGGGCGGGTTTGGGCTTTCCGGAAGATATTGTTTCAGCCCCCTGACTCCGAAAGGGGAAGCTTGGTTTTACTTTCGGAGTCAGGGGGCTATACTTCCTCCGCCACCATTTTCTGGCGGGCGGCGGCAATCTGCCCGTGAAAATCCAGCGCGTCTTGCAGGTAGCTTTTGGCAAAACTTTCGGACGGCTCGTGGGCATTGATTTGCAGCGCGAAAGTCTTGAAATCCGTGGGCAACGCAATTAAACCCGGTTGCACGGCGTGCAAATCAAAATCCTTGATAATGCCGTGTTGCGAGTTGCAGGCCACGTCTTTGGTGAGCAGAAACGCCTTTGCCGTGCTGACCATGGAGGCGTAGCTGTGATAGATGGAATCCGCAAAAGCTTGGTTTTCAAAGGCTTCGTTAGCCCAACCAAGTTTTTCTTCCGATTCGTACAGCAGCGTCGCCACCAAGTCAATCATCACACCTGCGCATTCGCCCACACCGATTGCCGTCTGGAAATCCTCGGATCTGCCCCAATCCACAAAATCCAGCGGGGAAAGTTTTTCTAGGTTTGCCAGCGGTTTCAACAATTGGTAGAAATAATCCTTGCCGCGCCGCCGGTAATAATTGTTAAAGTACTCACCTTCAGCATTATTGGCCTCATAATCGTTGATGAGCCAACGCAACACATCCGGCCCGCGCCGACTGGGAACTTTGATTATTTTGTCGCCGATGCTGCCCACGCCATTGCCTTCCACGCCGCCGCCCAACATCACCTGCAAGGCGGGCAACACCGCCGCGCCGCGCTTGATGGAGCTGCCGTGAAAACCAATCTGGCAAATGCTGTGCTGGCCGCAACCGTTCATGCAGCCACTGATCTTAATCTTAATGTCCTGGTTATGAATCAGATCGGGATATTCCTCGTTCATCACCCGCTCCAACTCCGCCGAAATGCCGGTGCTGCTCGAAATCGCCAAGTTGCAGGTATCGGTACCAGGGCAGGCCGTTATGTCGGCGGTACTGTCCGAACCCGGCGCGGCCAGCCCGATTGCATCCAACGCCTCGAAAACGGCGGACAAGTTTTCGGGACGGACAAACTTCAGCAGCAAGCCTTGGTTCACGGTAATGCGGATATCGTCAGCGGCGTATTGCTCCACAACCGGAGCCAGCAAACGCGCCTTTTCCGTGGACAAATCGCCCAGATGCACTTTGATTTGGACAGCGTAAAAACCTTTTTGCTTTTGTTCGAAAACATTGGTTTTCAGCCATTTATCATAGTTTTTGTTCGAAGACAAAAGGTAGGTTTCATCTTTTTGAAAGATACTATTTCCAGAACCGTCCGAATGCGAGTTTCCAGCTTCCAAATCGCTGATTTGAAAAATCTTGTGCTTCAGCGCGGCTTGTTCCTGCGCCACCAATTCCATGAAGGTTTCGTAGCCCAGTTCTTCAATCAAAAATTTCAGACGCGCCTTGTGGCGGCGGTTGCGTTCGCCATAGCGGTCAAAAACGCGCACCACGCCTTCGGTGAACGGGATGATTTTATCCTCTTCCAAAAACTCGTAGGCCACGTGCGCCAAATACGGCTGCGCACCCAGTCCGCCGCCAAGCATAACCTTAAAACCGCGCGTTTCGGTGCCGTTTTCCACCCTTATCTTCGGGATGAATCCCAAGTCGTGCATGAACGTGAAACCGGTGTCACGGTCGCTGCTGGAAAATGCAATCTTGAACTTACGCCCCAGTTCTTGGCTGATGGCGTTGCGCAGGAAATAGCGGAACATGGCATCGGCGTGCGGCGACACGTCGAACGGCTCTTCGGGGTCAATGCCGGCGGTGGCCGAGGCGGTTACATTACGAACCGTGTTGCCGCACGCCTCGCGCAGCGTGATGTCGTCGGCTTCGAGTTTGGCCCAGAGTTCGGGGGTTTTTTCCAGACTCACAAAGTGAATCTGCACATCCTGACGGGTGGTCAAGTGCAGGTTTCGGATGGCGTATTCGTCTGAAACATCGCAAATCCGCAGCATTTGCCGCACGGTCATTTTGCCAAATGGCAGTTTGATGCGGATCATCTGCACGCCCGGTTGCCGCTGGCCGTAAATGCCGCGCACAAGCCGCATACTGCGGAATTTGTCGTCGTGGATTTTGCCTTCGCGGTACAGGCGGATTTTCTTTTCCAAATCCACAATGTCTTTTTCAACCAGCGGATCTTCGAATTCGGTGCGGAAACTTTGCATTGGATGCTGTAATTGGACGTTTAAAAAACAGTGTTTTTTTTAAAATGGCAAACCGGTGTGTGGCGCAAGAAAAAACCCTTCACACGGTGAGGGGCTTTTGCATGGCTGGATGAAGAAACGGCGGCCTGTGCAAGCCCGTATGTCAGTCGCGCGGACAACAATGAAAAATGCTGCTTGCCAGTATCGCCATGATCTTGAATTGTTGTTCTTATATTTAGTCTATAAACTTACTAAGGATTGAGTTTATGACGATGTGTTTTCCGGAATTATTTTTCAGATAATTGAAAATATTTTATTGAATCTTGGAAAAACAATACTTCTCTCAAATCCAGCCGCAAAAATAGTATGTTTCAAAAAGCCCAAACCCGCCGGATTTGCCGGAAGCCGATTACCGATGCCGGTCTGACACACGGTGTCTGACCCATGTTTTTCCAGAAACTACTTTTTCATTTCCAGATAGTCCAAGGCCAGCATACAGTAGGTTTTCACGCCGGTTTTCATGCCGCTTTCGTCGATGAAAAAATCGGGCGTGTGGTGGGCGGCGGTTTCGGTCACGTCCTTGCCTTTGGGCATTCCGCCCACAAAAACGAACACGCCGGGCACTTTTTCTTGGAAAAACGAGAAATCCTCGGCTCCGGTCACGGCTTTGGTGAGCGTGGCGTTTTCGCGGCCATTGATTTTTTGCAGTGTCGGCACCATTTTTTCCATCAGTTGCTGGTGGTTGAACGTGACCGGATATTCCTTAGTGATTTCCACTTCGGCGGTGGCTCCGGCACTTTCGGCGATTTTCTCGGCGGTGCGCTTGATGCGTTCGTGAATGATGCGCTGCATGACTGCATCCAGCGACCGGATGGTGCCTTCCATGTTCACTTCTTCGGGGATGATATTGTTGCGAACGCCACCGTGCAGCGAGCCAATGGTGATGACGGCCGCGTTATTGGTCAGTTCCAGTTGGCGGCTCACAATGGTTTGCAGGCCCAGGATAATCTGCGACGAAACCACAATCGGATCCAAGCCCAGCCACGGATACGCCCCGTGCGACTGCCTGCCCTTGACCTTGATGCGCAAAATGTCCACGCTGGCCATGATGCCTTCGGGCCGGTATTTGATCTTGCCGACTTCGGTCTGGGCGTTGATGTGGATGCCGAAAATCGCGTCCACTTTCGGGCTTTCCAGTACGCCTTCCTTAATCATCAATTTTGCGCCGCCTTCCTCGCCGCGTGGCGCGCCTTCTTCGGCGGGCTGGAAAATGAACTTGACCGTGCCTTTGATGTCCTTTTTCATGCCCGACAGGATTTCCGCCGCCGCCAGCATCATGGCCACGTGCGTGTCGTGGCCGCAGGCGTGCATCACGCCCACTTCCTGCCCGTTGTACAGCGATTTGGCCGTGGACGCAAATGCCACCGGAACCCGCTCCACCACGGGCAGCGCGTCCATGTCGGCCCGCAAGGCCACGCACGGACCGGGTTTGCCGCCTTTCAAAATGCCCACCACGCCCGTTTTGGCAATGCCCGTTTGGACTTCGATGCCCAACGCCTTGAGTTTTTCGGCCACGTATTCGGAGGTTTTGAATTCGCGGTTGCTCAGTTCCGGGTTTTGGTGCAGGTGCCGCCGCCACTCAATCGTTTTGGGTTCCAGTTGGTCGGCCATTTTGTCCACGTAGGCTTTGTAGGTCTGGGCGTTTGCCAGCAATGCCGCAAAAAACAGCACCGGCAGGATTTTGGAAAGGTGTTTCATGGGTTTATTTGGTCGGGGGAAAGTATAGCTGTCGTACGTGACTTGTAGTAGAATGAGGATTTTGCGTTTGAAAAAGATACTGTTTTGTTAGTGTTCTACAGAAGACCAATGCTTTTTGTCATAACACAAATGACCTGCAACATCTATTAGTTTGCCGTTTATCACGCCATTTCTGTCCTGAATTGCGGATGAAACGCCTGCCTGTCGGCAGACAAGGATCACGCAGATTGTACGAATGTTTCGCCTACTTTTATGTGATTTAGACCAGCTACGCTTCAATAAACTTGCGGCGGTTGAAATTTACGGAAGTTTATATTGTCAGGTTATGTCGCAGAATAAAATCCTCCCATGTTCGGGTAGATTCTTCAATCATACTTGCCAAAGAACAAACAAAAGTATTATTACTGTCAATGATATCAGCCGTAATAACGATCTTATTATTAGCTCCTAAGTACTTGGACGAAATAAAACGGCACTATTTTAAACTATAAGTATTTGAAAATCAGCGTTTTAAATGAAATCTTAATGTCAACTGATATTGCATGGG
>JAYWIH010000164.1:0-8014 GCA_043789005.1 Sphingobacteriales bacterium | reverse complement strand
GCGACTGGAAAAGCCCCAAGACCTTCAGCCGCTTGACCGAGACGTACCGCGAAATTCCGGCCATCAATAAGGCCATTGAAACGCCCGACAAGGCGAACGCCATGTTTTTTGCGCAGATCAAACTGCCCATCGGCGATGGCGACCCCGACTATGCGGCCCTGCTGCTGGGCAATGAGATTTTGGGCGGCGGCTTCCTGAATTCGCGGCTGGCCACGCGCATCCGCCAGAAGGAGGGTATCAGCTACGGTGTCGGGTCGTTTGCCTACGCCCAGCCGATGGACAAGATTGGCGGCTGGGGAGCTTACGCCATTTACGCCCCCGAAAATGCGGAGCGTCTGGAAGCGGCATTCAAGGAAGAAGTGGAAAAAGTGCTGCGCGAAGGTTTCACGGCCAAGGAAATTGAGGAAGCCAAAAACGGCTGGATTCAAAACAATCAGGTGCAACGCGCCCAGGACAATTACATTGCCGGAAAACTGGAAGACCACCTGTATTACGGACGCACGTTCAAATGGGAGGAGGACTTTGAAAACCGCGTGAAATCGCTGACTGCCGAACAGATAAACGCGGCCATGAAAAAGCACATTGACCTGACCAAGATCAGTATGGTGAAGGCGGGCGACTTTGCCAAGAAAAAAGCCAAGGATGCCAAAACCGGAGCCGCCGCCGGTGCGCAAAAAGACTGACAGTAGCGCACGATTCAACTTGCGCAAACCCATAAAAAAGCACCGGCCTTTCATTTGGCCGGTGCTTTTTTATGGGCGGGTTTGGTGTTTTTGAAAGATACTATTCTGGCGGAGACAATCGTGTGTGTTATCCGTTGCGTCGCAATCTGACTTGGCGGGGCCGTACTTGATTGCCAGCAGACCCAAGAAATGAAACCCACCCTCCAAGGTTTTCCAAGTGGTTGCGCGGCGCGGATTTTTTGGTTATTTTTGAAAAAACACGAACGATTATGGCAATTTTAATTGAAGCGCAGGCATCGGAAGCCAAAGTCCTTTCGGAGTACGAAATCGAACGCGACAAGCTCAGGCCCAGCACGAACCATGCCTTCTTACAGGACAACATTTCGTTTGAACTGAATCTTTTGTATCGCGCAGCGTACAAGGTTCTACCCGAAATCAGGCGCGACGACCCGCCGTTGGTGACCATCGAGATACTGTCGCCCGAACAAAACCTGCAAGACCTGATAGACAAAACCGACCGCTATTTTGAATTCGGCGTGAAATCGTGCTGCCCAGCCTCAAGACCGTCATTGTCTATTCAGGCATTGATACGTTTGAGTATGTCAAAGGCGATGCGCTTCTGAAAGACCCCAACACCGGTTTTGAACTCGACTTGTCCAAAGTATTTGAGTAAAAGCACTGTGTTGGAGTATTGGGGTTTGGCGTTTTGAAAAGATACTGTTTTGACAATTTTGAATTTTGAATGAGAGAATGGGAGAATAGGGGTTTTGGCTTTTTCGCGGATACTATTTTTCATTCACTCATCACGGACATTTATCACTTATGGAAACGGCACACTTTGATTTTTCAGGGGAATTTTTAACTGAGGATATCATGTCTCTGAACCATTCGCGGATTATCAGTCGTTTGTGCGTGGCCTTGGATCGCTATGATACTGACTATGACACTTTTCCTGAACTGGAACTTGAACTTTGCACGGGTAAGTGCAAGCCTGATGTGTGCATCTATCCCAACCTGCCCATTGACTGGTACAACGATACCGTTTTTTTTACCCAAACTCCCTTGATTGCGGTCGAAATTTTGTCTCCAAAACAAGCCTTGAGCGAGTTGACCGACAAAGCCTTCAGACAATATTTTCCGGCCGGAGTCCGGGTCGTTCGGATTATCATTCCTCTGTTCCGCACGTTTCAGGTGTTGTTTCCGGACGGCGGGCTGACTATTCTTTCGGCCCAGAACATTCTCCGGGATGCCTCCACCGGCATTGAAATCAGCCTGCCATCGGTATTCCGGTGAATCATTCCGAACGCAAACTCTTCACCGGATTGGCCAGTGCCGCTTTGACAGCTTGGAAACTGACCGTAACCAGCGCAATCAATAAGGCCAGCAAGCCAGCTATGGCAAACACCCACCACGAAATATCAATGCGGTAGGCGAAATCCTGTAGCCAGCGGTTCATCATGTACCAAGCAACGGGCGTGGCGATGACAAAGGCAATGAACACCAGTTTTAGAAAGTCTTTGGACAAAAGCATAACAATCTGGCCTATGGAAGCCCCGAGAATCTTGCGAACCCCGATTTCCTTGGTACGCTGCTGGGTGGTGAATGTGGCAAGCCCAAACAAACCAAGACAAGCGATGAAAATGGCAATGCCGGAAAAGGCCAAGAACAGTCCGCTTTTTCGCTCATCAGAACGGTATTGATTGGCAAAAGTCTGATCCAAAAAGGTGTACTCAAACGGCTGGGCTGGATTTACCTCTCCAAATGCCTTTCCTACATGAACCAAGGCTGCTGATATGTTTTGGGGAGACACCCGAACCAGCATCTGGTCTGCACGGTTTTGTTTCAGAACCAGCACCAAAGGTTCAATTTTATTGTGCAGAGACCGCAAATGAAAATCGTGGATCACACCCGTAATCTGGATTTTTTTTGTATCAAATTCAATTGATCCAGTGGTACGGTTTTTCCAGCCTAACCGCTTCAACATCGCTTCATTCACAAGTACGGCACCGGAGGAATCGCTGGACAAGTCGGGGGAAAAATTGCGGCCTTCTTTCAGACCTATTTGCAACACGTTCAAAAAGTCGTGGTCAACGGCGAAATACTCGGTGCTTACGGATTGTTCCGTTCCGTTTGTGTAAAAACTAAACGTTGTTTTACTGTTCAGTCCGCCACCTATCGAACCGTTGGTAAGGGTTACGCCTTTGATAACACCACTTTGCAACAGTTTGCTTTTCAAAACGTTGGCTTTTTGTTGTACGGAGGGAGATTTGAGCATAACGGCAAGTACCTGCTCTTTGCTGAAACCCAATTGTTTGTGTCGCATATACTGCAATTGCCAATAAACAATAAGCGTACCGACAATCATAATCGTTGAGATGCTGAATTGCAGTACCACCAACGACTTTCGCAATAAAACCCCTTTTTTACTGGCAGTATATTTGCCTTTCAAAACAGCCGCAGGCTTGAAGTGTGACAGGATAATTGCGGGGTATAGACCACTGACAAAGCCGATTAAGAGAGCGAATCCGAGGAATGACGCAATGGTGCGCACATCACCAAGGTTGAGTGACAATGCCTTGTCAGAAACGGCGTTGAAAAAAGGCAATAGGATAAAAACGAATAGTAAACTGGCAAAAAGAGCCAGAAACGACAGTATGATTGCCTCTGTCAAAAACTGTCCAACCAATTGAAACTGCGATGAGCCGATCGCTTTCCGTATGCCGATCTCCTTTGCCCTTCCCGCCGCTTGTGCTGTGGCCAAGTTGATGTAGTTAACCATTGCTATTAGCAGAATAAACATGCCAATGGCCGAAAACGTGTACACGTAAGCCATATTGCCGCCGTTCTCTTCACCCATCAAGTGGTTTGACTGCAAATGCATATCCGCCAACGGCTGGAACGTAATGGCGAACTTTACTTTTGCATTGCCATCGTCACCAATCTTATCGGCTATATATTTTCTATAAAATGCGGTCATTTTGCCTTCTAATCTTTGACGATCACTTGCCTGATTCAGCATAAGGTAAACCATTGAGTTGAAACTGTCCCATTTGCTCACGTCAATACCGCTTATTTTCTCATCGGAACAGGGTAAAATCGCAGTGAATTTCAGATGATGGTTGGCAGGCGCATCTTTGATTACCGCACCGACCACAAAGGGGAAATCCTCTTTTACTGTAACGACCTTTCCCAGAAGGCCATTCGTGCTGCCAAAAAGGGATAGGGCAAGCTTTTGTGTCAAAACGATGCTTCTTGGATTGGCAAATGCGGTTTTTGGGTTTCCTTCAATAAATGTGTAATCAAAAAAAGTGAACAGTGTTGAATCAGCATAGATAATATCCTTGGCATACAGTGCTTTTTTGCCCGTTCGGAGAAATGTTTCGCTGCCGGCTTTTACCCGCAATACATTTTTGACTTCCGGGTAATCCTGCTGCAAGGCCGGCCCAATCGGAGCCGATGCCATTCCCAGTTTGTATTCATTTTCTCCCCATTTGATGTGCAAATTGACTCGAACAATCCGGTCAGCGTTTTTGTGGTATCGGTCGTAACTCAATTCGTCTTTGATATATAACCCCAGCAGAATGACGGATGTCATACCACCAGCCAAACCCAGTAGCATGAGCATACTGTAGGTTCTGTTACGCAGAAAATTCCTAAAGGCGATTGTCAAGTGGTTGCATAGCATAAACAGGCAGGTTTAGGGGTTTGAAAGGATACTATTGTTCAATGTTGAATTCTGAATGATGGAATGAGTGAATAGAGGTTTTCGGCTTTTTGCCAGATACTGTTTTTCATTCACTCATTCAAAATCACTCGCTCCTCAGGCTTTTGACCGGATTGGCCAGTGCCGCCTTTACGGCTTGGAAACCCACCGTCAGCAAGGCTACGCCCACCGAAATGGATCCGGCCAGCGCGAAAATCCACCAGGCGATTTCGGCGCGGTAGGCGAAATTTTGCAGCCACCGGTTCATGAAATACCACACCAGCGGAACCGCGATAACCAACGCAACCACCACCAGCCCCACAAAATCCTTGCTCAGCAGCGCGACAACGCTCGCCACATCCGCACCGAACACTTTCCTTATGCCAATCTCTTTGGTGCGCTGCTCGACCATGAACGTGGCCAGGCCGAACAGACCCAGGCACGCGATGAAAATGGCCAGGCACGAGGCCACCGTGAAAATATTGCTGTATTGCTGTTCGGTGGCGTATTGTTTGTTGTAGTTTTCGTCCACGAAGAAATACTCGAACGGATTGCCGGGGAATTGCCGCCGGTACAAGCTTTCCAGTTCGCCCATCTTGGGCTGTATCTGGTTGGTGCTGAGGCGCAGCGTGAAATAGCCGCCGTTGTAGCCCGGAAAAAACACCACCGGCTTGATGGCCTGCTGCAACGATTCGTGGTGGTAGTCTTTGACCACGCCGTAAATCTCGTATTCCTGCGTTCCGCCGTAGCTGCCCCAATTTATCTTCTGGCCCACCGCCGCCTGTGCCGATGCAAAACCCAGTTGTGCCGCCGCTTTTTCGTTGATCAAAGCCTGGCGGCGCGTTTCGGCGGGTCGGCGGCAGATTTCGGCGGTCACGTTGCGTCCGGCGGCCATTTGTATGCCGTAGGTGTTCAGGAACCGGTCGTCAATGTAGCAGATGGAATAGTTTTTCTTGTCGTCGTCGGGTTGCGGACTGAGCGAGGTGATGCCCGCCGCCATGAAGTTGTACCACTGGCCCGGCACGGCTCCGGTGTTGCAGTAGTCTTTCACGTAAGACAATTGGCTTAACTGGTTCTGAAACACTTCGCCCGCCTGCTTGCGGTCTTTGGCATCGCCGATTTTGGCTCCCCTGACCACCAAAAGCCGGTCGAGTTTCATGCCCAGGTTCTGGTTTTGCATGTAATTCAACTGCCGGTACAACACAAATGTGCCGGCCATCAGCGCAATCGAGATGCTGAACTGGAACACCACCAGCGACTTGCGCAGCCAGATGCCCTTGGCCGATTTGGCAAACACGCCTTTCAGCGTCTGTATCGGCTGGAACGACGACAGCGCAAACGCCGTGTAGCCGCCCGACACCAGCGAACCCGCCAGCAAAAGCCCCAGTCCGGCAACCCAGAGCGAACTTTGCCCCAATACGGCCAGCGACAGGTTTTTGCCGATCAGCGCATTGAAAACGGGTTGCAACGACACCACAATCACGGCCGCCAGCGCAAAACTAAGCACGTTCAGCAGCAGCGACTCGCCCAGGAACTGCCCGATCAACTGCCCGCTGCTGGCCCCAACTACTTTGCGGATGCCCACTTCCTTGGCGCGTTTCAGCGAACCGGCCGTGCTGAGGTTAATGTAATTGAACCACGCGATGACCAGGATCAAAACCGCCACGCCACCGAGCAGGTACACAAACGACAGGTTGCCGTAGGTCTGCAAATAATCGCCCAGCGAACGGGCCAAGTGCATATTCTGGGCGGGTTGCAGGCGGATGGTGTTTTTTTCATTGGGTTTGCGGCGTTTCAGGTCGGCGTTCAGTTTTTGTTCCAGCGCGGCGGTATTGGCCTCGTCGCGCAGCCACAGGAACGTGGGCGTGGATTGCGAATCGAACGTGTTCAAATCGGCCCAGACGTTGCCGTTCAGGTTGGCCGGGTTTTTCAACGTTTCCAAGGCAAATACCATGTCGTATTGCAAATCGGAGTTTTGGGGGAAATCCTTGTAAACGCCCGTCACGGTGTAGTTCGTCTTGCCGAAATCGTTGTGCAGCAGTACGGTTTTGCCCGCCGGATTCGCCTTGCCGAAATACTTCGTTGCGTACGATTCTGAAATCGCCACCGTATTCGGCTGCCGCAACGCCGCCCGCGAACCTTGCACCAACGGGAAACTGAATAGCTCGAAAAACGAGCCTTCGGCATACACGATCCTGCCTTCGCGGAATGACTTCACGTACCGCGCCGAATCGGTTCCCGACACGGTGACAATGCCCGGCGCGTATTCGCCAATGCGGCAAAAATCGCGCACCTCGGCAAACTGCTTGGCCGCCGGCCCCAGCCCCGGCATGGCAAACGGGAAATTGTTGCTTTTGGTCTCGCCTTCCAGCACAATTCGGTACAGGTTGGGCAGGTTTTTGTGGAAGCGGTTGGCACTGTATTCAAAGCTGATGTATTCCAGAATCAGCAAAAACGCCGTGATGCCCAAGGCCAGCCCGGAAATATTGACGATGGAAAACACGCGGTTCTTGTACAGGTTGCGGAAGGCGATTTTGAAGTAGTTGCGCAGCATGGCAGGCAGGTTTAAGTTTTTTAGAAGATACTATTTTGCAGATGCGGATTGCGGATTTGGGAATGCGGAATAAAGGCTGGTTTTCGCTTTTGCAAGGATACTATTTTGCCAAGGCCGGACGGTTTTGGTAGAGACGTTGCACTGCAACGTCTCCAGCGGATATGCGGCTATTCGCTCCGCAAACTCCTGACCGGATTGGCCAACGCCGCTTTAATCGCTTGGAAACTGACCGTGACCAGCGCAATTATCAGGGCCAGCACACCGGCCATCACAAACACCCACCACGAAATGTCAATGCGGTACTCGTATTTTTGCAGCCAGCCGTGCATGAACCAGTAGGCCAGCGGCGAGGCAATGAGGCACGAAACGCCCACCAGCACCATGAATTCCTTGCTCAGCAGCGCAATCAGGTTCACGACTGATGCGCCCAGCACCTTTCTGATGCCGATTTCCTTGGTGCGCCGCTCGGCCATGAACGAGGCCAGGCCGAATAAGCCCAAACACGAGATGAAAATGGCCAGCCCCGCGAAAATGCCCGCCAGCCGCGCCACTTGGTTTTCGGTGCGGAACTTCTTCTCAAAATCCTCATCGGCAAAGCTGTATTCAAACGGCAGGGCGGGGTTGTGCCTTTCCACAATGGGTTGCATTGCCGCCAATGCCTTTTTCAGGTCGGCGGTGGGCTTGAGGCGCACGAAGAGGTTGGAAACGTTTCTGGGATTGAACATGATCACACTTGGATTAACAGGCCTGAACGGGTCTTGCACCACCATGTTTTCGATCACGCCCACAATGGCGAGCCGCCAAGGTTCGCGGCCACCCGTGTCAAGCTGGATGGTCTTGCCAACCGGATTTTTCAGCCCCATTGTTTGCACGGCCGCCTCGTTGAGGATCACCGCGTTGGAGTCGGTGGAGAAGGCCCGCGAAAACGGCCGTCCCTGCTTGAATTTCAGCCCGGCGGTTTTCTCGTAGTCCCACTCGGTCATGATCACATTTATCGAAATGTTCGCCTTGGGGTCTTTGCCCGGCCAACTGAAACCGCCCCAGTCATTGTTGCTGCCCGTCAGCGAGCTTGAT
>JAYWIH010000163.1:0-33051 GCA_043789005.1 Sphingobacteriales bacterium | reverse complement strand
CCGAAGTGCCGGTGCTGCCCACGTAGCCGATCAGTTGCCCGCGCTTCACCCGTTGCCCCGGTTTCACAATGAAGCGTTCCATGTGGGCGTACAGTGTCACGTAGCCGTAGCCGTGGCTCACCTGCACTTCGTAGCCGTAGCCGCCGCCGTTGCGCACGGCCACGGCCACCACGCCGTTGCCGGTGGCGTAAATCGGTGTGCCGCGCTGGCAGGCAAAATCCACGCCGGTGTGCATTTTCATCACTTTGTAAATCGGGTGCATCCGCATTCCGTAGCCCGAAGCCAGCCGCGTCAGTTCCTTGTTGGATACCGGCTGGATGGCGGGCATGGCCGCCAGCATCTTGGCCTTGCTGTTGACCAGCGTCACGATTTCATCGTACGACTTGGTCTGGATGTACATCTGCTTTTTCAGCTTGTCGAGTTTCTGCTGCGTTTCCACCACCAACTGCTCGTTTTTCAAGCCTTTTTCAAGGATTTCCTTGTAGCGGTCGGTGCCGCCCACGCCCGCCTCGCGCACCGATTCGGGAATGGGTTCGGCCTCGAAAATGACGCGGTAAATGTTGTCGTCGCGTTCGCGCAGGGCGGTCAGCATCCGGGTTGTTTTCTGCAACTCCTTGTTGGCCAGCTCATAATAGAGTTTCAGTTCCTGGTTCTCCTTATGCATGGCCTCTTCGCGGTCGGAGCGGAAATACGTGTTGTACACGGGCAGGGAAAGCAGGGAGAACAGGAAGGCAACCGACAGGAACCCCAAGGTGTTGATGACCACATCGGAAGTGTTTATCCTTATTCTTTCATACTTGCAGGTCTCGGTATCGTAGTAATACTTAATTCTTGCCATTCGTTCTGAAAGTTGGGTTTAACTGCTAATTTTGCGCATTATCTGAAAGGGCTGGCTAAGTTCGATGCGGTCTCTGTAATAAAAAATACAGAACCGTGCAACGAGGGTTTCCATAAATAGTGGAATGGCAAGGTAATAAGTTTTTGCATACCTAAGCAATTCGCATCCTTTATTTGAAAGGCCACCGGTGAAAGGAAGTAGGCAAACGGTAAGTAGTCGTTTTTATGTAATCAATTGATTTTCAGGTATTTGTAAAATTAAAATGCAGAATATATACAGTCAGCAAACGCATGAAAGGCCGCCCACAGCCTCCGGATGCACTATTGCGTGGCAGGTTTGCCCTTTTTGAAAGATACTATTCCACGTAAGGTTTATCCGCAGATTACGCATAAAAACATCCGTGAAATTACCCAGACACCGTTGATTCTTCCCATGACTTCGCACCAAACCAGGCAGCAGTTCTTAGATTTTTTCCGTTCCAAAGGCCACCAGATTGTACCGTCTGCGCCGTTGGTGCTCAAAAACGACCCGACGCTCATGTTCACCAACTCGGGCATGGCGCAGTTCAAGGATTATTTCCTGGGCAACCAGGTGCCGCCCTCGCGCCGCATCGCCGACACGCAGAAGTGCCTCCGCGTAACGGGCAAGCACAACGATCTGGAAGATGTGGGCCACGACACCTACCACCACACCATGTTCGAGATGCTGGGCAACTGGAGCTTCGGCGATTATTTCAAGAAAGACGCGCTGGCGTGGAGCTGGGAACTGCTGACCGAAGTGTACAAGCTGCCCAAAGACCGCCTGTACGCCTCCGTTTTCGGGGGCGACGAAGCCGAAAACCTTGAGCCGGATCACGAAGCATTGGAAATCTGGCGGCAATTCCTGCCCGAAGACCGGATTCTGTTCGGCAGCAAAAAGGATAATTTCTGGGAGATGGGCGATACCGGCCCGTGCGGTCCGTGTTCGGAGATCCACATTGACCTGCGTTCGGACGAGGAAAGGCGGCGCGTACCCGGCCGCGAACGCGTGAACAACGACGACCCGCTGGTGGTGGAAATCTGGAACAACGTGTTCATGCAGTTTGAACGCCGCGCCGACGGGAACTTGGTGCAACTGCCTGAAAAACACGTGGATACGGGCATGGGCTTTGAACGCCTCTGCATGGCGATCCAGGGCAAGCAATCCAATTACGACACCGATATTTTCCAGCCGCTGATCCAGAAAACGGCTCAAATGGCGGGCAAAACCTACGGCCAAGACAAGCCGGTTGACATTGCCATGCGCGTCATTGCCGACCATATCCGCGCCGTGAGTTTCGCCATTGCCGACGGGCAACTGCCCGCCAACGCCAAAGCCGGCTACGTTATCCGCCGGATTTTGCGGCGCGCGGTGCGCTACGGCTACACGTACCTGGGTTTTAAAGAACCCTTCATGTGCGAGTTGGTGCCCGTGCTGGCTGACCAGTTCAAGGATGTTTTTCCGGAACTGGAAGCGCAGCAGGAGTTTGTGACAAAAGTGGTTCGCGAGGAGGAAAACTCGTTTTTGCGGACGCTGGAAAACGGCCTGCGTCGCATAGATGAGATCATCGCCGAAAAGAAAACGGCTTCTGTGGTTTCCAATGGTCAGAAAATCGGCGGCGGCGTGGTCTTTGAACTCTACGACACGTATGGTTTTCCAGTGGATCTGACGGCGTTGATTGCCCGCGAAAACAGTTTGGGCATTGACGAGCCGGGCTTTGAAACGGAAATGCAAGCCCAGAAAGAACGTTCCAAAACCGCCGCCGCCCAGGAAACCGGCGATTGGGTGGTGGTCAGTGAAGCGGATGGCGTGGAGTTTCTGGGCTACGACCAGTTGGAAGCCGAAGCCCGCATTATAAAGTACCGCGCCGTCAAAACCAAAGACAACACGCTGTACCACATAGTCTTGGACCGTACGCCATTCTATGCCGAAAGCGGCGGACAAACCGGCGATACGGGCGAATTGCTGCTGCAAAACCCGGCAACCCGCATCCGCATCATTGACACCAAAAAGGAAAACGACCTGACCATCCACGTCACCGGGGATGATTTGGAGAAATATCCCGGAATCAGAGACCCGCAAGCCGAAATCACTGCCCGTGTGGATATCGGCAAACGCCACCTGACCGAAAACAACCACACCGCCACGCACCTGATGCAAGCGGCCCTGCGCGAAACGCTGGGCACGCACGTGGCGCAACGCGGCTCGCTGGTAAACGACAAAGTGCTGCGCTTCGATTTTTCGCATTTCAGCAAACTCACCGATGAGGAGATTGCCCAGGTGGAACGCACCGTGAACCGGAAAATCCGCGAAAACATTGCGCTGGACGAAAAGCGGAACGTGCCCATTGACAAAGCGAAAGCCATGGGAGCCACGGCCCTGTTCGGCGAGAAATACGGCGATTTCGTGCGCGTCATCACCTTTGGCCCCGATTATTCGGTGGAATTGTGCGGCGGCACGCACGTGAAGGCGACCGGCCAGATCGGGCTGTTCAGGATTGTTTCCGAAAGTGCGTCGGCGGCTGGCGTGCGCCGCATCGAAGCCGTCACTGCCACGGAAGCCGACAGGCTGATTGGCGGTGAACTGGAGTTGCTTGCCGAAGTGAAGGAAATGCTGAAAAATCCGCGCGACCTGAAAAAGGCGCTGGAAGACTTGCTGGACGAAAAGGGCAGGCTGCAAAAGCAACTGGAAACCTACGAAAACCGGCAATTGCAGTTGCTCAAGGATGAACTGCTCAAAAAAATCCGGGTGAGCGATGGCGTGGCCGTATTGTCCGAAAAAGTCGTTGTGCCCTCCACCGACGCGCTGAAACACCTGGCTTACGAATTGAAAGCCAACGTGCAAAACCTGCTGCTGGTGCTGGCCGCCGATATTCAGGGCAAGCCGCAAATCGCCGTCATGATCGCCGATAACCTGGTGAAAGACAGGAACTTGCACGCCGGAAACATTGTCAAGGAACTGGCCAAGGAAATCAAGGGCGGCGGCGGCGGACAGCCGTTTTTCGCCACGGCGGGCGGCACGGACGTGACCGGCCTGGACCGGGTGGTGGAGCGGGGCAAAATGCTGCTTGCCTGACGGTTGGAGGTGCTTTTGAAAATAGTATGTTTTTGAAAGCCCAAACCCATTTGCTTATCAACCGTCAACGGCATCACGAAGGTTTTTTATTTGTGACTGAAGCTTCAAACCAAAGGAAATGAATGAATATGACATATTGAAAAATGTGGCGGTCACACCGGCGAGGATAGCGAACGAACTTACCCATCCGATTTTGGGAAAAACGTATTTTTCCAGAAATGTACACGTATTATTAAGAAAATATGCGGATGATTTCCTCACTTCTGGTGCGCAGCCGCGTTTGTTAGGCTTGGCTGGGCTGCGGGGTACAGGGAAAACCACTTTGCTTTGGCATTTGGCACAACATATTCATAATAAGCACAATGCGCAGATATATTTTTTCAATGTAAATACGATTAATAATTTAGGCTTGACTTTGTTTCAGACCTTGGAGTATTTCCAGGATAATATTCTGAAACAAAGGTTTCATTCGCTGGACAAGCCAATTGTGTTGTTGTTTGATGAAATTCACGATGATCCGCAATGGAGTAAAACGTTGAAAATACTTTATGATGAAGCCAAATGGGCATTTATCATGGTTACCGGTAGTTCGGCTTTGCTGCTCCAACAATCGGCTGATTTGGCTCGCCGTATGCACATTGAAAAAATATACCCGTTCAAATTTGTTGAATTTTTGCAGGTCAAAACATATTTTGATCCAAAATACACCATTTCATCAAAAGGGCTTTTTCCAGAAAAAGGTGTATCAGCCTCGTTAAAGGAAATCTTATTTTATTCTGAAAACGCGCAAACCGCCTACCAAGGGCTTCATGGTCTTTCCACACGCATCAACTCATATTATAGTAAAATACAGGAATACGCTACCTTGACCAAACAAAGTCCGCAATCACTGATTCAGGAATATGTAAGCTATCATAACATTCCGAGTTTCCTGACTTACCAAACAAAATCGGCCATACTGAAAGATATCATTGAATTGTTTCGCAGAGTGGTTTCGGAAGATATTCCTAAAATATCATCACAACCGGACAGATATCTGAGTTCCGAAAAGCTATTGTTGCGGCTTGCCGCTTCTGACGAAATCAATCCGCAGACATTGAGCCAAGCAATAGGAATTTCACAGGATGAGATTCTTGAAAATATAAACATTCTTTCAAAAGCGGAACTACTTAATGTTTTGATTCCCTTTGGTGGGGTTGACAGTAAAATAAACAAGGCGAAAAAGGCCTTTTTCATGTCTCCGTCTTTGCGCAGAGCATTGCTGTCATTGATATACGGTGATGTCCTTACCAATGATTTTAAATCCAAACTTTTTGAAGACTTGGTGGTGATGTACTTAAAAAGAATACTACCGGACAGTATTTTGTCTTTCGTAAGCCAACAAAAAGGCGCTGTTCCTGATTTTGTAATCGAAACAATGGACAGACCTGTTTTATTGGAGTTGGGAATAAACAAGACGAAAACAGGACAGATTTACAAATGCGGCATTGATTGCCGTTATGGTATTGTCATCAATACTCAAATTGATAAAGTGGAATTGAAGGATAAGGTGATAATGCTGCCGCTCAATTGGTTTCTGCTGTTATGACAAATACACATCGGTTAAAACAGTATCTTTCTGAAAGCCCAAACCCAAACCTTGTGAGGTTTTTTAAAACCTCACAAGGTTTGGCCTTTTCAAAAGATACTATTTTCGGAAAACGTTTTTCATCCTCCACTTTTCATTGATTTCCTTGGATTACGAAGTTGTCATTGGGTTGGAAGTACACTGCCAGTTGCGCACGCACAGCAAGATTTTCTCCGCCGATGCGGTGCGGTTCGGCGATGCGCCCAACACCCACGCGGGCGTGATCACGCTGGCGCATCCGGGCACACTGCCCAAGCTGAACCGCCAGGCGGTGGAGTTTGCCGTGAAAATGGGTCTGGCGTGCGGCTCGGAAATCACGCGGTACAATGTGTTTGCCCGCAAGAATTATTTCTATCCCGACCTGCCCAAAGGCTACCAGTTGTCGCAGGACAAAACGCCGGTTTGCGTGGGCGGCTCGGTGGGCATCCGGCTCAAGGACGGCGAGAGGCAGGTTCCGCTGCACCACATCCATCTGGAAGAGGATGCCGGAAAATCCATCCATGCCGACAGTGAGCCGGATACGCTGCTGGACTTTAACCGCGCCGGCACCGCGCTGATTGAAATCGTGACCGAACCGGCCCTGCAAACCTCCGAGGAAGCTGCCGCCTGCGTGGCCCAAGTGCGCCAACTGGTGCGCTACCTCGGCATTTGCGATGGCAACATGGAACAAGGTTCGCTGCGCTGCGATGCCAACGTTTCGATCATGCCGCGCGGCAGCCGGGTTCTGGGCACGAAAGTGGAAATCAAGAACATGAATTCCATCCGCAATGTGCAGCGCGCCATCGACGTTGAAGTGCAGCGGCAGATGAAAGCGGTGGCCGACGGCGAAAAAATAGTGCAGGAAACGCGGCTGTTCGATGCCGCCACCGGCAAAACGCAGTCCATGCGCACCAAGGAATCCATGAACGACTACCGCTATTTTCCCGACCCCGACTTGGCCCCGCTGGTTATTTCGGACGGGTGGCTCAGTGAAATCCGTTCGCAAATGCCGGCTTTGCCACACGAATTGCGCCAAAAATTCGTTGAAGTGTACGGATTGTCGGACTACGACGCGGCCGTGCTGACCGATGCCAAAGAAACAGCCTCGTATTTTGAGCAGGTTTGTGCGCATACACCCAATTTCAAGGCCGCCGCCAATTGGGTGATGGGTGCGGTGAAATCGTTTTTGAACGATAACTCATTGGAAATGAATGGCTTTCCGGTAAAACCCGAAACGCTTGCCGGACTGGTGCAACTGATTGACGCAGGTGAAATAAGCCATACCGTGGCCATGCAGCAAATTTTCCCGAAACTGGCGGAGAACCCGGCAAAAACGGCGCGCCAAATTGCCGAACAATATAATTTGATGCGGCAAAGCGATGACACTGCGCTGCAAACCGCCATAGACGAGGTGCTGGCGGCGCACCCACAAAAGGTGAGGGAATACCGGTTTGACGGAAAGAAAAACCTGCTGGGAATGTTTATGGGCGAGGTGATGAAAAAAACGGGCGGCAAAGCCGATCCCAAACAAGCCAACCAGTTGCTGGCCAAGGCGTTGAACGGCCTCCCCCAACCCCCTCCGGAGGAAAGGACTTAAACATGGCCGGGTTTGGCATTTTTAAAACATACTATTATTTGACTCCCTCTCCCTCGCCAAGTCGCGGCTTTCAGCTTCGGGGAGGGGCTTCTTTTTCTCTTTACTTTTATGTCAATTTTCCGTGAAACCATGAAAAAAATACTGTTCCTTTCCCTTTTTTGGGTGTTTGTCTGGGCGTGCAACGGACGGGCTTCAGACGAAAAAAATACCGGACGAAACAACACCGGCGAAAAGGCGGGCAGTGGTGAGGTGGGCAGTGGCAAACTGTTGGCCCGGCAACCTGCCGACGAGGGCTTTGTGATTACGGGCAAGGTGAAATCGCCTATGGGCAAGGCCAAAATCCGCTTGGGCAGGATTGAAGGAAACAAACTCGTGCCCGTGGATTCGGTATCGCTGGACAAAAACAAAACGTTTACGTTTAAAGGCAAGGTGGCCGAACAGGATTTTTACGTGCTCGATTTCTATAACACGCAAAAAGTGCTGCTGGTGCTTGACAATAAGCCGGTTACGGTGGAAGTGGACGGCAACAAACCCACCGGAGCCGTGGTGATGAAAGGCACACCCGCCATGGAGGATATGCAGAAACTGAGTACTTGGCTGTCGGGAATCCAAGAGAAAATGGGCGTTTTGCAAAAGGAAATGCAGGCGGCGGCACTGAACAAAAGCGAAAGCGGCCGCAAGGCGGTGGAGAAAAAAGTGGCGGCCATGCGTACCGAAAACACGAAGCAGTTTAAAAACATCCTCTCGCAGATGCAGCCGAGCTTGGCGGTTTGGTATGCGTTGAACAATGGTATGCTGAACCCGGAGGAGGAATACGCCTTTCTGATGCCGCTCATCGCGAAGCTGCAAAAGGCGATGCCGCAATCGAAATACGCGCCGGAATTCGCCACTTACGCCGCCCAACTGGAAATGCTCAGCAACGCTTTGAAGGAAGGGCAGGATGCCCCCGAAATAACGCTCAACAATGCCGATGGCAAACCCGTGAAACTGTCGTCGCTGCGCGGCAAATACGTTTTGATTGATTTCTGGGCAAGCTGGTGCGGGCCGTGCCGCCAAGAAAACCCGAACGTAGTGCGCACCTACAACAAGTTCAAGGGCAAAAATTTCGAGATTTACGGTGTGTCACTGGACCGTGACCGCGATGCCTGGCTCAAAGCGATTGAAAAAGACCAGCTCACGTGGATCCATGTTTCCGATTTGAAATTCTGGAACTCGGAAGGCGCGCAAACCTACGGCGTACGGGGCATCCCGGCCACGTTCCTCGTGGATCCAAAAGGCAAGATCATCGCCAAGAACCTGCGCGGTGAAGCGTTGAATTACAAGCTGACGGAGATTTTCGGGGCGAAATAAATCCATCCGTTCTTGGGAATGATGCCTTTTGAAAATAGTATCTTTCGGAAACGCCAACCCCCGCCTTAAAATTCGCTTTTCACATTGATCCCCATCCCCATGGAAACCCCAAGATTTGAAGAAACCAGCGGCATCAACCGAATTGTGTTGCTTGTAATGACACTGCTCGTGGCAGCGGTTTTCTACGCGCAGTGGCACGAGGCCATCGGTCGCGGGCGGTTTGCGGGCATGGCCGTGCCGCTGGCCATTGCGGCGGCGGTGCTTAGCGTGGTTTGGCTGGCCCGGTTCACGGTGCGCATCACCGGCGATGGCCGCATCGAGTACCGGTTCTTTCCATTCCATTTCAAAACCTACCGGATTATGCCGCAAGACGTGGCCGAGATGCACGTGAGGAAGTACACAATGATGGGCTGGGGCATCCGTTATTATTTCTTCGAAAAGATGACTGCCTATATGCTTTCCGGTGGCAAAGGCTTGGAAGTGAAGTTGAAAAGCGGGAGAAAGATATTGTTCGGCACGCCCCGCGCCCCCGAAATGCTGCAACACCTGCAACCCGCCAATGGCCTGTGAACCGGCTTATGAAACTGAAAACCTGCGCCGGTATGAATCATATTCTCAAGGAAGCGGAGGCCGATTTTTAGAAAAACATTACCACCTACAACAGTCCCGCGCTTCCCTTGAAACCCGAACTGGCGGCGCACCTGCAAGATTTTCTCGGACAGTTTAAATGAGATAAGATTCAAATCCGTGGCGCGTGTCTTCACGCGCCACTTGGCGCAAACGCAAAATAGTATCTTCCGAAAATGCCAAACCCGCCTGGGAAACCTGTGAGGTTTTGAAAACCTCACAGGTTTACGCCGCCGCAGAACAGTACGCCACATCGCATAAATACCTTCTGAAAACACCAAACCCCGCGCATTGCTGCCGGGGTTTGGTGTTCAGGGTGTTTGAAGTCAACGGTCAGTCGGCCACTTCCAGCCGCACGGGCTGACCCTTGATGGTGTTGTTTGCCATGCCGTCAATTACACGCGTCACATCAGGCTTGCTGATTTCCACAAACGAATACTTGTCGAAAATGTCAATCTGGCCGATGTTGTCAAACGCCACGCCGGTCTCACCGGTCAGTGCGCCCACAATGTCGTTGGGGCGCACCCGGTCAACGCGGCCGATATTCACAAACAACCGTACCATGTCGCCGTTACTGCGGCGGGCAGGGCGTTCCATTGTCCGTTCCGCCGAGCGTTCGGGTCGGTCGCCGAAAGGGCGGTCGCCGGGGCGGCGGTCATCGCTGCGGCGTTCAAAGCGTTTTTCGCCGAAACTGCTGCTGCTGCCACCCACCCGGCGGTCGGCATCTCGGCTGGGGCGTTCGCTGCTGCGGCGTTCGCCACGGTCGCTGCGGTCACGATCCTTGAACTTGGATTTTTCGTACGAATCGGCCAAGTCCGCATCGGAGTAGGCCATGTTTTGCAGGCCGAGGCTCATTTTCAGCAGTCCCTGGATAATCTGGCTGTCGGACAGCCCAGCGTGGTGCAACGGCTCAATCATGTCGGCAAAAACTTCCAAATCGCCCGCCTCTATGGTTTCCTTGACGCGTTCAATGAATTTGGCCTTCTTCATGCCCACCACATCAGCATACGACGGGATTACGCCGCGTTCGATGCGTTTCTTGGTGTAGTTTTCAATCTCGCGCATCCGCGAAACCTCGCGGCCCACGGCAAACGTGAATGCCTTGCCCGAGTTGCCGGCGCGGCCCGTGCGGCCAATGCGGTGCACATAATATTCGGGGTCAAGCGGAATATCGTAGTTGAACACCGCATCCACGCCCGACACGTCAATGCCACGGGCGGCCACGTCGGTGGCAACCAGGATATTGGCATTGCCCGACCGGAACTTGTTCATCACTTGCGTGCGGGCTTGCTGGCGCATATCGCCGTGCAGTCCTTCGGCTTCGTAGTCGCGTTTAAGCAGTTCGTCCACCACTTCGTCCACGCGGTTTTTGGTGTTGCAGAACACAATGGCCTGCTTGAGCTGGTACAAATCAATGAGGCGGCACATCACCTCCACTTTGGCTTTGCCCTTGATTTCGTAGAAAAGCTGCTCGATATTGTCGGCGGTCAGTTCGTTACGCACCACTTTCACCAATTGCGGGTCTTGCTGGTAGCGCTTGGTGAGCGACATGATCTGCTTGGACATCGTTGCCGAAAACAGCAACGTCTGGCGTTCCTGCGGCAGTTGCTCCAGAATGCTTTCAATATCCTCGCGGAAACCCATGTCCAGCATCTCATCGGCCTCATCCAGGATGGCAATCAGCACCTTGTCGAGTTTCAGCGTCTTGCGTTCCAGGTGGTCAATCATGCGGCCGGGGGTGCCCACCACCACTTGGCAGCCTTCGCGCAGGGCGCGGATCTGGCGGTCAATGGGGTCGCCGCCATACACGGTCACGCAGCGGATGCCCTTGTATTTGGCGAGTTTCTTGATTTCCTCAGTCACCTGCACGGCCAGTTCGCGGGTCGGGCAGAGGATCATGGCTTGGGTGTGCTTCTTGGTCGCGTCTATTTTTTCCAGCGCGGGGATGCCGAAAGCGGCGGTCTTGCCGGTACCGGTCTGTGCCAGGCCGATGATGTCACGGCCTTCCATGGCAATCGGGATGGCTTCCGACTGGATGGGCGAGGCTTCGATGAAACCCATGTCGGCAACGGCGCGCTGGATTTCGTCGGAAAGGGGAATGTCGGCAAATTTGATTTTTTCCATTTTTTTTGACTGTTAATGATTGATAAAATAAAAGGATCGCCATGATTTTTACGGGTCAATCAAGGGAACCTTGAATTCTAAAAACCATGACCGGCCAAATAAAAACCTTCAAAGAACGGGACTCGGTGGGCGAAAAAACGCGGAAGCCCGGTTTCCAGACGGTATCTAAGAAAACTTCCGCAAAGGTATGAAAATTATTCCAATGTACGGATATGATTTTTTCTTGAACCGGGCAATCCGCATAAAACATAAACTTACCTTGATGTGGACTTAACAAAGAAACGCCGCAGCCGTGTTTTGGGCGGTTTCCGTTGGGAAACCGGGTTGCGATCCTTTGGCATTGAACGTGATGATACGGTGGATGCGTTGCACGCAACGTCTTTATGCGCCGCAAAATAGTACCTTTCACAACCGCCAAACCCCACGCGCCGGTTTTGGCGGTTGTGAGCAACCGACACCACTTACCGAAATAGTATCTTTCCAAAACCCCAAACCCGCCCCCGCCGGTTACCGTTTCAGCAGGAACATTCCTTGCAGGGCGTGCCAGAGCATTTTTTTCTTGTCGGTGTTGAGTTGCAACTCAAAAAGACTGTCGGCCAGCAGGATATCAATGCCCTCGACCCGGGTGACCCGGTAGGCGGTGAGCGGGATGCGGATGTCCAGTTCGCGGAGTTCAATGCCGAAACTGATGAGTTGGTTCACCAGCTTGTCTTTCAGGATTTCGGCCAGGCTTTCGCGGTGGTTGTGGATGTTTACCAGCTCCACATCCTCGATTTGCAGCTTGACGGCGGCCAGTATCTTGGCCAGCAATGTCTCTTCGTCCGGGTTCAGGTAAACGGTCTGCTGGTTGTTGTAGATGATCACCACGCGGTTGCGGTTGCGTTTCCACACCGTAAAGGGCGGGGAGGTTTGGGCAATCGGCGGGATACTATTTTCGGCGGCGGGTTTCACTGCCCGAACCGGTTCGGGCACAGCTGGCGATTCAGGTTCGGGTGCCGCCAACTCCGCAACAACCAAATCCTCGCGCAGCAGATAAACCGGGTCGGTGAGCAGCAGCGGCAGCGCGTCGGTGATGAGTTTTTCGGGCATGGCGGTTTTGTGGGTGGGCGGCGTAAAAATAAGGCTTATCCGCATCTGAGTCAAACCTATCCGAACAACACGCTGGCAATGCCGAGCGTGACAACGATGTTGAATGCCTGGGCAATCAGGAAAACCCAGAGCGGGCGGCGGTTGTCGGCACTGAGCAGGTCGGCAAACCGGGTTTCGAGGCCGATGCTGGTAAAGGCCAGCGCGAACCAAAGACCCTGCAAACTTTTCAGGCTGCCTTTCACGGCATCCACCGATGCGGCAGGCAGCACGAACGAAAACAGCAGCGAGACCGCCAAAAAGCCCAGGATGAACTTGGGGAAACGCTCCCAGATTACCCCCGCCGTGGGCTTGGCGGCCTGCACTTCATCCGATTGGTTTTTGGTGTATGTCCAGTACACGCTGATGGCAAACGCGGCCACGCCCAGCAGCACGTTTTGCGAGAATTTGACGATGGTGCTGATTTTTAGGGCCGCCTCGCCCGCCAGCGTGCCCGAGGCCACCACCGCGCCGGTGGTGTCGATGGTGCCGCCCAGCCAAGCCCCGGTCACCTCGGGCGAAAGGCCCAGCCACTGGGCCGCCCAAGGCATGAGCATCATCATCGGGATGGCCGTAATCAGCACCAGTGAAATCACGTACGACAGTTTTTTCGGGTCGCCTTGGATGGCTCCCGACGTGGCGATGGCCGCCGATACCCCACAAATGGACACCGCACTGGCCAGCATCATCGTCAGTTCGTCGTCCACTTTGAGGCGTTTGGCCAACCAGTAGGCAAAATACCACACCGACAGCACCACCAGCAGGGCCTGCACCAGTCCCAGCGCACCGGCCTTGAGGATGTCGCCGAAAATGACGCTGGCACCCAGCAGCACAAGCCCGATTTTGACCCACAGTTCGGTGGCCAACGCGGCCCGCAGCCAACCGGGGAGCCGGGTCAGGTTGCCTACGGCCAACCCGATGCCGAGGCTGAAAATGACGGCTTCGAGGTTTAGGTCTTTCAGGGTTTTGTTGCCCGCCAGCAGCAGGGCAAGCAAAGTCAGGCCGAACACCACCGGAAAACCCAGCAATGTGCCCCGGATGGATTTGCCGGTCAGCCGCGTGCCCAGCAAGGCAATGGCATACGTGAAGCCAAACAGCCCGGCAATGGCCAGCAGGTTGGTTTTGGTGAGGATTTTGACGGGCAGATCGCCGGGCGATTCCCAGCCGAACGCGGGGGCGGGCACCTGCAGGCCAGCGAGTGAGAGCGCAACAATCAGCAGGCCCAGCACAACCACCGCCCAGTCTTCGGTCAGCAGTGGGCGGGGGGGGGCGGGGGCTTTTGTCAGGGTTTCCATGGCAGTCGGGTCAGATGAATCATCCATGGGCAAAAGTCAGGAAATTGTTGGTGAAATGGTTTGCGTTCGGTGGACGTTACCAAAAGTTTTTCGCCTTTGCGCAAAACTTTTTCCCCGCAATATCCAATGTAAACTAACATCTGGTTTGTCATTCCTGACTTTTACTGGCATGACAGAACAGATGGCGCCGCATAAAACAGCATCCCGGAAAATAGTATCCCCGCTAAAGACGGGGCTTTCAGCTTTCAAAAAGCCCAAACCCGCGTTGGTGCTTGCCTACGTTGGTGAAGCAAAAAGACAAGCGCAAATGAGCATCAGCACTTGCCCGCAATTAGTTTTGGTTACCGGCTGTTCGGTTGTCTTGGTTCAAACCGTTTTCGGCGAGGTACTCACCGCTAAAACCATCAGAACGTGTATCGCAGTGTGATGCCGTAGGTGCGCGGATCGCCCAGCACGCCGCCGTACTGGCCGGCATTGCCGGGGGCGGGCAGCAACTGCTCGAAATAATTCCGGTTCAGCAGGTTGCGGCTCCACAAAAACACCGACGTGCCGTTGGAAGCCCGGAAACCGGCCCGGGCGTTGACCAGCGTGTATGCGTCAATGTTCAGGAACTGCGACGGCGAGGGGCTGGATGAGAATGAAGAGCGGTAATAGCCATCGGCGGCGAAGAAAAACCGTCCGTCCTGCGCCAGGAATTTCCCGGCACCACTTACTTCGCCCCCCAGCGAACCGGCCCATTTGGAAATGCCCGGCAGTTTGCCGCCCGAAATGTCCTTGAATGCAAACTCGCCGCCGGTTTCTTCGAGCGGGACTGGCGCGTTCTTGAACGAAACGTACTTGCCGTTGGTGTAAGCCAGCGCGCCATAAACTGAGAAGGCACTGCCAACCCGCACGTTGCAGTCCACTTCCACACCCCATACCCGCACTTTCTCGGCATTGGCCAAATAGCCCCGGTTCACGCCGGGTTCGGGCGTTTGCACTTGGGTCTGGTAGTCTTTAATGTCGGTGTTGTGGAATATCAGGTTCAGGATGGTGTTGGGCGTGGGGCGGGTTTTAACCCCTAACTCGTAGTGCGTCACAAATTCGGGCTTCACCCGCGCCAATTCGGTCAGTACCCGGCCACTGGCCGTGGGCAAGCCCGCAATATTGACCCCTACAGGCTTGTAGCTGACCGAATACGTGCCAAAGGCGTTGAACCGTTCGCTGGCCTTGTACTGGGCGGTCAACTGCCCCGAAACATTGGTCTCGTCCACATCCGTATCAAATGCCTGGTTGGTGTAAACGCCGTTTTTCAAAGCCAGCAAGGCAGGGTCGGTGGTTTGCAGGCCGCCGTATGTCTCCCGTTTGTAGTTGACTGTCTTTTTGTCATAGTTGTAGCGGATGCCCGGCAGGATATGGAACTTTTCGCTCAAGGCCCAGTCGGCCTGCCCGAATACGGCCGCACTGGTGCTGCGCAACCGGTTGGTGGTTTTGATGCCGAAACCATCGAAAAGGCCGGGGGTTTTCCAGAGGTTGCTCGTCGAGCTTTGGGCAAACCGCCACTGGGCCGCACCGGCCTCTTCGGTTTGCACCGGGTCTGATTGCAAGTCCTGGTACAGTCCATACACCCCGACCACGCCGCTCAGCCGCGACGACAGCTTTCCGGCGTAGCGTATTTCCTGCGAGAACTGGTCGTGCTTCGAGTTGGCGGCTGAAATTGAGAACACGGGCAGGCCAATGTAGTCCCGGTCGTTGAGCGGCCCCCACTTCCAGTAACGCCAAGCCGAGGTGGCCGTCAGCGTTCCCGCCCCCAGTTTTACGTCGGCGTTCAGCGACACCCCGCCCAACCGGTTGTTGGCCTTGGAGGGCGTGTCATGGTCAATGATCCGGTCGAAGGGGTTGGTGGTGGGCAGCTTGTAGTTCAGGTCGGCAATGATGTTGTTGAACTGGCGGTAGGCTGCCCGCTTAGTGGTCACCACCCCGGCCACCACTTGGGCATACCCGTTGGGCTGCTGGTCGGTATGGTCGCCAATGAGCGTGATTTTCACGTTGTCGCTGGGAACAAACAGCAATTGTCCCCGGAATCCGAGGTTGTTGAGGGTGTTCACCGACTGGTTGGTGCGCACATTGGTCAGCAGGCCGTTGCGCTGGGTGCCGGAAAAAGAGGCTCTGACCGCGAATTTCTTGCTGAGCGGCCCGGTCACGGATGCCTTTGCCTGCACGAAGTTGTAATTGCCGTAGCTGACCTCGAAGGTTGCCCCCGGCACAAAACTGGCCTCTTTGGTGGTGATGTTGAAGGCTCCGGCGGTGGTGTTCTTGCCAAAGAGCGTTCCCTGCGGCCCGCGCAGCACCTCCACTTGGTCAATATCAACAAAGTCCAGTGCGGTCACTGCCGGGCGGGCGTAATACACGCCGTCCACGTAAAAGCCAACGCCGGGGTCAATGCCGTCGTTGGTCAGCCCGAACGTGGAACCCAGCCCCCGGATGTTGAGCGTGGTGTTGCGCGGGTTGGAGGAGTACAGTTGCACCGAGGGGATGAGTTCCTTCAGGCGGTTGACGTTGAACGCGCCGGCATCCTCGATCAAGGCCCCGCGAATGGCCGAAATCGCAATCGGCACATTCTGGGCCGATTCCTGCCGGCGGCGGGAGGTGATGGTGATGTCGGCAAGTTGGTTGGCTTCCGGCTGCAATCCGATTTCGATGGATTCTTCGGTGAGTAATACTTCCTGTGTCTGGTAGCCCACGTATGAGACAACAAGGGCAAAGGGCAGTTTTTGCCCGGTGATGAGCTTGAACTGGCCGCTTTGGTCAGTAGGCGAGCCATTGGTAGTGCCTTTGATGACCACCGTGGCCCCGATGAGCGGCTCTTTGGTGCTTCCGTCGGTGATGCGGCCGGAAATTGTCGCGTTGATGGTAGGGCCGGTTGTCTGCCCTGCCGCCAAAAATGGAGCTAACAGGAGTAATCCCGCTAAAAACAATGTATTTGTCAGCAATAATGGTCTTTTCATGATTCCGTATTGGTTTCGGGTGGCTACACGCATGGGTTGCTCAAATATGACAATGCTTCAAAAAAACGCCGGATTTTCCAGCACCTGCCCGTTGGTCGGCGTGTGCCTTCGCAGTAGGAAGTACGGTTGCAAATCAAATTTTCTATTAGTCTATAGATTTAATAGGAAATACAAATAAAGTGTTAATTTTCGATACCCTCAAAATATTTCCGAACAAATTTATCATGGCAGGCACTGGCGCAACACCGGCCGAACCGCAGGCTGGGGATGCCTGCCGTGCAAAACAAGGTTGCGGATGGCATGGGTTTGGGCTTTCGGGCAGATACTATTTTTGGAACGCCACCAACCGAGCCATAGCCGTTCTTTCAGACCGATAGCCGCGCCAGGTACTGCCCGCCTTCGTCCATGCCAATCAGTTCGCAACCGAAGCCGGCGGCTTGGGCGTGGTCGGCAAGCAGCTCGAAGCCGATGAAAAGCCAGCCGAAAGGCTTGCTTTCCTGGCCGTTGTACAGCATTTGGTACGTAACCTCGCCGTGGTACGGGCCGTTCATGTCCAGCCAAACGCCGCCCTCCTCATCCTCGAACATGTACAGGATGTCCGATGAGTCAAGCAGAATCTGTCCGCCCGGACGGAGCAGCGTTTTGGCGCGGGCCAGAAACTTGTCCAAGCCATCAAGTGTGCCCGCCACGCCGATTCCGTTCATGAGTAGCAGCAGCGTATCGTAGGGTTCAGTTTGAAAATCAAGCATGAAACCGAACACATCCGCACAACGCGCATCGGCCACGCCGCGCCGTTGCATCACGGCCACGGCTCCGGGCGAAATGTCGAGGGCAGTTACCGAAATGTTCCGGTCTTGCAGCAGCAGGGCGTGGCTTCCGGCTCCGGCCCCGATGTCAAGGGTGCGTCCGTGGCACAAGCCAAGGGCGGTTTGCTCGATTCCGGGGATACTATTTCCAGCGCGGAAAAAGTGCGCCACCGGCATTTTCTCGTCTTCGGCAATGCTGCTGCGGACGGTGATGAACGCTTTGGACGGTTGGGCCAGGTATTCCGTCAGGGCCAAGCCCAGCGGATCGGTTGGATGCGGATATTGTAAATCGGATGGCAAAACGGGCATGAATGCGGGATTTGGATGGGTGCGGGCATTGACTTCCAAAGTTCAAGGACAGCCTTTGGTCTTTGCGCGGAAACGCTTTACTTTCGCAAACTGAAACGAACGTCCGCATTTATCGGTTCTGTTTCGGTGAAACCATAGTTGAAATTTGACTGATCATGACAATTCATAAGGAAGGATACCGGATGCTGGTGGTGTTTTTCATCATTCTGGCCGTATCCAACGCGCTGGTTTTTGCCTACCTGTCCGCCCCGTGGACGTGGGTTTCGCTCACGGCAAGCATACTGTTTTACTTGGTCATCCTGCAATTTTTCCGCAGTCCGGCGGTCACACTCACGCAAGGCCACAAGCAAATCATTGCCCCCGCCGATGGCAAGGTGGTGGTTATTGAGGAGGTTTTGGAAAACGAATATTTCAAGCAGCCGCGCCGCCAAGTCTCCATTTTCATGTCGCCGGTCAATGTGCACATCAACCGGTCGCCGGTGGCGGGTGTGGTGCAGTATTTCAAGTACCACGCGGGTTTGTACCTGGTGGCGTGGCATCCAAAATCAAGTACGGATAACGAACGCACCACGCTGGTGCTGAAAACGGCGGGCGGCGTGGAAATACTGATGCGCCAGATTGCCGGGGCATTGGCCAAACGCATCCGTTGGTACGTGAAGGAAGGCCAGTCGTTGACGCAGGGGCAGGAGTTCGGCTTCATCAAGTTCGGCTCGCGCGTGGATTTGTACCTGCCGCTGGATGCGAAAATACTGGTGAACATCGGCGACAAGACCAAAGGCGGCGTAACGGTGGTGGCCGAACTGGCGGAGGTGTAGGAAATAGTGTTCCGAACGCTTAATTCAATGTGTTAATTTTCTCTCTAAGTCTTTAACAGTCAGATATTTGGATGATTAAAATAAACCGCTGGAACAATAGTATGTTTCAAAAACGCCAAACCTGCCCGGCATGATTGGAAACCGCAGACAGGAAAAACTGAAATAGATGTGTTTCAAAAAAATCAGAACCCTCGTAACCCATTCACTTGAAGGCACGCCAAAAGTATATCCCCGCACCCGTCTGTCAAGGCGTGTGTAGCTCCGTAACGGATTGCTTCGTGCCTCGAATGACGTTTCAGATAAATCGTGCGTAACATCAGATATATTGGCTCAGACCAGAAAATCAATATCCAATCAATACTGTTTTCATTTGTTGTTGGTTTGTTTTTAAGTTTATGCCATTATCTACCACAGGAATCTCGTTTATGACAGTTTCCACATGGGTGGCAAAGTTTACAATTTTAGGCTTTTTGGTCAAATCAATTTTAGTTTCATTTGCCATTCCCATATTCCAAAATCTTGCTGCCACGCCTCCGTCTTCGGCGGGCTTCAATGCCCACAACAATAAATCTTCATTATCGGTTTTCAAGAACGAGTATTGCTTTTCATCCAAGTCATTACCTCCTTTTATCATCTCCGAAACCAATGGATTTTGATGTTCTAATGCAAATTTCATGGCATTGGTTTGATTGAAAGCACTTATATGAGGCAACAGCGCATAATTTTGAAAAAATAAACTATCGCCATCTTGCTTTGGTATTCCAAGATTAAAATTTTCATCAATTTGTCCACCTGCCAATATATTTATTTGTGCCGATTTCGAATCTAATTTTTGCGTCTCGCTATTGCCCACCTTCATAAACAAACAATCCAAATCTGATAGGGTGATGCCTTCTTTTTCATTACTCACATCAGCAAAATGATTCAAACTCAAGTGGTCAACCCTGCTCATGTGGTTTGAATAATGTCCCCCTTCACTTTCATATTTTGCTTTTACCACCGCCCCAACTTCCTCATGCCAAATCGTAGGGTTATCAATATTGAATGAATATGCATGATAAACTGGTTTGGTGAAATTTTGATTGATTTCGTTTTCAATATCAATCCTTGGCGAGTTCTTGTACAAAGTGATTTTAGAAATGTGCTTCATTGGAGCTGCTGATGTACTTTTGATAGTAAATGAAATAGCTCCTGAATTTTCAATTGTTAACACGCTTTTGCCTTTTTTAATTGGATTGGTGGTGATATCCAAGTCATTTAAATATTTGCCATTTGTTTGTTTAGCAAAATCTTTGCCACTCTTTTTATCAATCAAAGAACTGATAGCACCTTCATTGGTGAGGGTAATTCTATAGAAATTAGTTTCAAAACTATTTCCCTTTCGTTTGAAAAATGATTGCTGGTTGTTTGTAACTTTGTTTTCTAAAATCTCAAATACCTTGTAGCCTACCGATGGTATGTTTTCAGCCATAATTCTCAAATAGGCACTCCCGTTTTTCTCTATAAATTGAAAAGGTATTTGCTTTTTGCCATCTACTTCGCTTACTATTATATTTTTTGAACCGTTGTATTTTAAATCATTTACATCCGTCCTTACCCAATTCAAAGCATTGAAGGCATAGAACCGTTTGCTTATTCCTTTTGTAATGATTTTCTCACTCAATAGCTTTGCCGATTGTGCCAAAAGCGAATCGCTATAATTTCTGATTCGATACTCCTGAATTCTGGCCCAATCCGCGAATTGTTTTTTGGTGACTGAGTGGTCAATAGTCCAGCCATGGGCTGAAATTACGCTAATAGCATAAAAGGCATCTTTTTTAGCGTTCTCCAAATTTATAAATGCATCGGGGTTATCCACTACAATGATGGAGGCCATTGCCTCGGCATTTCGTAGTTTTTCCATCGACCGCCGAATGCCCCCAGTCACTGTCATAAGGCTGGCGGGCAACAAATCCCATTCATTACCATAAGATAATGTTTCGGCCGGTAATTTATCTCCGTAAGTGGTTTCAAAATCTTTGAAAAAATCAAGCTCGTTTGAAACAAAGACTTTTGTGCCAGGTCTTGTGCGGTGGCTCACACCCCATTGCATATCATATGATAAATTTATCATGTTATCCCAACCTTTGCCAAATGCTGCGGCAATACGGTATGGATAGCGTTTTGTGCCGCACATGGTATCCATTTTTATGACTGCCATCGTTGGCTCTAAGTTTTCGGCATAGCCGCCAAGCTCCGCATTCCAACCATAATTTGAATACCATTTCATCAATGTTCGTTGTCCATCAAGACCTGTATTCCAATAAATCTCATTTTTTCTGGTGCCAATCGTAGGTGATTTTGAAGCGCAATTACAAACACCTTTCCAACTGTATTTGGCACCCGAACCTGCCCAAAGTGAGGTTAAACCCAAAGGGATAGTGGCATTTTCTTGGCAAACGGCAATGTCCACATCAATTCCGTATTTTCGCTCCAAATGCCCTCCGTAGTAAAAGCTTCGTAATACGCTTTCGGCAGTGGAAGCTCCGTAAAGTGGCAAGGTAAAATTATATGGTACAGAAGCTTGTTGGTTTTTGATTTGGGCAATTATCCTTTGAAAATACGCTGGTGAGGTCTTGTTTTCCAGTACCCATAAATTATAGGCACAATCATAATTCCATTTACTCTGTTTGGCTGGTTCCTCTTTGACTGTGCTTTCTCCTAATTTCAAATAAAAATCAGACATTTCCAGTATTAATTGGCTCCATTTTTCTTCGGTGCCATTATACATTAAGTCCACATGCGTGTCATTACCCAAGTATAATCGTTTTAGTGGCACTTCTTGTGCAAAAATTGAGGTTTGGAATAATAAGCAGGCAAATAATAAGGTTTTTTTCATCAGGAATTTTTGAAAATGGTTGATGTTGTTGTTGGAATTTTAAACTTTTGAATAACATCAGCTAATAACTGATGTTACGCAGGCATGAGAGAACCGTCATTGCGAGGCGCGAAGCAATCCGTCCACGGGCAGGCACGCCAAAAGTACAGGCAGGCATCCGTTTCTTGCAATCGGCTTGAGATGCCCCACAAAAAGCGCGTTCGGCTCCGTGACGGATTGCTTCGTCACTCCGCTCCGCTGCGTTCCTCGCAATGACGGCTCGGATAAATTTTTGCGTGACATCAGTTAACCATACTCCACGACAAGAAATGTTCCGCAAAATAGTATCTTTCAAAAGCGCCAAACCCGCCTTGCATAGCAGGAAACCACAAATGTGAAAACCCTGAAATATCCGGATAACGCAAGCCTGATAGTTGTCCGTGCATCCCTGTCAGCGCACCCATTTTTTCAGCAGTTCCGCTTGCTGTGCCGTGGGGGTGGGCAGCCGTTCAATGCGGTAGCTGATGGCCGGGTTGCTGCCCAAGGTCACCTCTAGGTTCTGCACCATGCCGGCCCGGCTGATGAGGAGCGTAAGTTTTTCCCCGGCTTTCTTGCGGTTCACGAATTGTTGGAAATCATCGCCCACGCGGTAGCCGTCCACGGCTATTATCTCGTCGTTCACGTTCAGCCCGTACTGGTAGGCGGCCGATCCTTTGCGCACGTTGCCGACGGTGAGCCGGCCGTTGGCCAATGACGTGGCGGCTCCCAGGAATGCCGTTTGCGGGTCGGCGGTAAATTTGTCGAGCCGCAGGCCAGCATAGCCGAAATAGCGGTCGTAATCCGGTTGTTGGGTGCCGTAAACATGGTTTTTGAAAAATGCGTCCATACTTTTGCCCGCTGTTTTCTCTATCGCCTGTTGGAACTCCATATCCGTAAAGCCACGGTTCTGCTGCTTGTAATATTCGTTGTACAGCAGGCGCATCGCATCGTCCAGGGATTTTTGGCCGTTGGTACCCTGCATGATTTCCAAGTCGAGCAGCGCGCCGATGATACTGCCTTTGGTGTAATACGATACGGTGCTGTTGTTGGCGTTTTCGTTGGGGCGGTAGTATTTTATCCACGCGTCCCAACTGCATTCGGCCAGCGGCTGCACTTGGTTGCCCGGCGCGTTTTCGGTATTGCCGATGGCGGCGGCCACCGTGTTCAGGAATTCCTTGCTGTCTGTGAATCCGGCGCGGTGCGTGATCACGTCTTCGTAGTAACTCGTGATTCCTTCGGAAACCCAAAGCATATTAGTGTAGTTTTCATTGTCGTAATCAAACGGGCCGAGTGCCTTGGGGCGGATGCGTTTCACGTTCCAGAGGTGGAAATACTCGTGCGCCACCAGTGTCAGGAAGCCGGTGTAATTGCTTTCATAGCCCCAGCGACCCACTTGTAACGTGGTCGAGTTCAAGTGTTCCAGTCCGCCACCGGCATTGCCCGGCAGGTTGTGGATAATGAACGTGTAGTCCTTGTTGGGGTTTTCGCCCACTACTTTTCCGGCCTGTTCCACTATTTTCCCCATGTCTTCGGCCAGTTGCCGCTCGTCGTAGTTGCCCGTGCCGTACAAGGCCACGCTGTGCGGAATGCCCAATGCCGTGAAAGTGACTATTTTCTGGTTGCCGATTTCAAGCGGCGAATCTACCAGGATGTCAAAATTAGGCACGGCCAGCATCCATTTGTCCTTGCCTGCGGGCGAGAGTCCGGTGGAGAGTTGCGTCCACTCCCGGTACGGTTTCACGGTCAGCGTGGCGGGCGTGCCGAGTTGCCCAGCCACGTACATGAACACGGCGGCAGGCTGCACGTAGCCGTGCGAGGCATCCAAAAAAGCAGTCCTGACGCTGATTTCAAACGCGTACACGCGGTATTGCACCGTTATTTCGTTGGCATTGTCGCCGTAGATGCGCCACGTGTTCTTGTTGGTCTTTTCACTTTTAAGCGGATTTTTTCCCGCCGAGGCCGTAAAACCTTCCACGTTCTTGGCATATTCGCGGATCAGGTAGGAGCCGGGAGTCCAGACGGGCATTTTCACATCCGTGTAGGGCTGCTTAAGTCCGTTGATGGTCATGCGCACCTCGAAATAGTGCGTGTGCGGCTCGTCCATGGAAAGGAAATACGCGATTTTGGGCGCGGCGTGGACTTGGAGGCTGGCAAGTGCCAACAGCAGGATGCAAAAGCCTTTTCTCATGGAATCTTGTTTTCGGATAAAATTGGAAGTGCCGCAACATAGCGAAAAAACCTTGGAAAAGCCGCCGCCCAGGGCGGGGTTTTTCCAAGGTTTCGCCTTTTCAAAAGATACTATTTTGCTTCCGTTGGCGAGGTGGCCAGAAACTCGCGTACCTTGGCCAGCAACTGGCTGGTAGTGAAGGGCTTAGTGATTACCGCATCGGCTTCGTGGCGGGTGCTTTGCAGTATTTCGCGGTCCACGCCCGTAACCATGATGATTGGGATGTGCTTTTTGGCGGGGTCGCTTTTAATCTGGTCAATCAGCTCGAAGCCGCCCAAGGCCGGTATCATTACATCGCACAATATCAGGTTGTAGTCGTTTTGCGCCACCTTGTCCACCGCCGTGCGGATGTTAGGGGCGGTTTCCACTTGGTAGCCGGCTTTGGTGAGGGTGTTCTGCACATGGTCGCGGATAAACGCTTCGTCGTCAATGACCAGGATTCGCTGGGTTGTCATGATTGGCTTTTGGGTTGGTGGTTGCAAGACGCGAATCCCGAAAGGGAACCCGCGTTTCGCCCGTACCGGCACGGGCGGGTTTTCGGTTTCGGAAAGATACTATTTTTTGGAGTCTCCAAGCGGGAAAGTTGCGGGTGGGCTGCGGCAAAAACTCCAACCCACGGCAACGCCTACAAATCAAAGAAGATGCCGAATCTGGTGCCTGTGCCCAGTTTGGATTCCACTTCAATCCGGCCACCGTTCGATTGGATGATGTTGAGCGTGGCGGCCAAGCCCAGCCCCATGCCATCGGTCTTGGAAGTGAAGTACGGCTCAAACAGCCGGTTCATGTTTTCGGGGCTGATGCCCGCGCCATTGTCTTTGATGCTGACCACGCACTGCTGCCTCACCGAGTGGATGCCCACTCTCAGCAGCCCCACGTTCTCTTTCATGGCCTCAATGGCATTGATGACTAAGTTCAGCAGCGCAATCTTGACGTTTTCGGCATCCAGTTCCAGCATCAGGCAGTCGCCCGCCTCAAAATCCGTCTCAAGCCGGATGTTTTTCAACTGCATCCGGTCGTGCGCCAAGGCAAGCGTATCCTCAACCACTTTCTGGACGGATTGTTTCACGCGCACCGTTTCAGACGGCCTGAACGAGTGCAGCAGTTCGTTGAGCAGGTCGTTGATGCGTTTGCTGCTGCGGTTCACAATTTGCAGGTACACCGCCAAGTCCTCATCTTGGATTCCCTGCTCCAGTTCTTCCAGAGACAAGTTGATGTTGGTGAGCGGGTTGCGGATTTCGTGTGCCAGTGTACGCACCAGCCGCCCCGTGGCCGAGGCTTTTTCGGCCAGCAGCAGGTCGCGTTCGGTTTTTTTGCGTTTGGAAATGTCGCGCACCACGCCTTGGTAGTATTTCTGCCCTTGGCTGTTGTGCTGCACATCCGCCGATACGAGCACATAACAGCGTTCGCCGGTTTTGTGCAGCAGCGTGGTTTCCCAATCCTTCACGGCACCATGTTCCTCCAATTTGGTTTCAAACACCTGCTTGCCCAGCGAGTCTTCCCAGAGGCTGGAGGCACGCATGGCAAACAGTTCGCCCATGCTGTAGCCGAGTATCCGGGAAGCCGAGAAATTGAGTTCAAGGAACCGGCCTTCGGGTGTGGTAAGAAACACAATATCGGGCGATTGCTCGAAAATGGTGCGGAACTTGCGTTCGTTTTCGCGCACCACCCGCAGCATACTCGTTTGGTTGAGGGCGTAACGGATGCTGCGTTCAAGGGTTTCGGCGTTCAGGTCGCCTTTGATCAGGTAATCGGCCGCGCCGAGCCGCATGGCTTCCTCGTCAATGCGCCGGTCGCCCTTGCCCGTAAGCAGGATGATGGGAGCCTGGCAGTTTGCCTCCATGGCGGCTCTGAGAAGATCCAGGCCGGTTTTGCCGCCCAGCAGGAAATCGAAGAAATAGACATCGTGGCGGCAACCGGCGATTATTTGCAGGGCGTTATCGTAGTTGGATGCCCATTCAATGTCGAATTGCTGGTGGGGTATCTCGTTCAGGTAGTCGCTGGTGAGCAAAAAATCATCTTGGTCATCATCAACCAACAAAACACGGATAGGGGGGGATTCAGTCATTTTCTACACTCGGAAGTTTTACGATATCAAACCAGTACTGCCCGATGGAACGCACCACATTGATCAGTTCCTCAAAAAGTACCGGCTTGGAAATAAAGCAGTTGACACCCAAATCATAGCTTTTCAAAATATCCTCCTCCGATTTGGAAGTGGTGAGCACAATGATTGGGACGGCCCGCAAATCGGGGTCGGCCTTGATTTCCATCAGGGCTTCGCGGCCGTCCTTGCGGGGCATATTCAAATCAAGCAGAATCAGGTCGGGGCGCGGACTGGTTGCCGGATCGGCATATTTGCCGCGACGCTTCAGAAAATCCATCAGTTCCTGCCCGTTCTCCACAAAATACAGGTTGTTCAGCAGGTAGCTTTCCTCCAAGGCCGCCTGAGTCATCATCCGGTCGTCCGGGTCGTCATCGGCAATGAGCAGGTTAATGCTCTTGGTTAGTTTCATGTGGTTGTGGTTTCTAAATGCAAATCCGCGAAAAAAACGTTCCCGCCGCCGTATTTCGGTTGTTGACAAGGTTAACGTACGGGCTTTGCGAAAATGTATTATGTATACTAACTATATATACTAAATAAAGCCAGTCAAAGTTCGGACAGGCGGAGGATATTTTCCGGAAACCACACCGTACCGGATTCCCGTCAGCCAAATGCATTGGTATGCAAACCATGCCCGATGGTAAACAACGGGTGGGTTTGGCGTTTTTGAAACATACTATTTCAAAATGCCCCGCCACCGGCCACCATCAGCCCGGCAACTTTCCCGAACTGTGGATGTTTTTGCCCGCCATCCGCAACGGGCAACTGCCCGTGAAATTCATATATTGTAGTTCTTCATCTTGTTGTACAGGGTTTTGCGGTCTATGTTCAGCAGGCGGGCGGCCTTGCTCTTGTTGAAATTCACCTGTTTCAGCACTTGGATAATCATCTCGTATTCGGCTTCCGAAGCCACCGCCTTCAAATCGGGACTGCCGTTTTCTGCCGCCGCATGGCTGGAAATCACAGTCAATGGTGCGGTGGCTTTTGGTGCGGGGCCATCATCGCTGAACAGCAGGCGGTTGTAATGCGTGATCTCGAAGGGCAGCGAGGTGGCTTCAATCTGGCTGCCTTCGGTGAGCAGTGTGGCGCGTTTGATCACGTTTTTCATCTCGCGCAGGTTGCCATACCACGGGTAGGCCATGAAATATTCGATTACCTCACTGCTGAACCCCTTCACGTTTTTTTCCAGTTCGGCGTTGGTGGCATCTAAGAAAAAGCGCGAGAATGTAAGCATATCGTCTTTGCGTTCGCGCAGGGGCGGCACATCGAGCGTGAATTCGTTGAAGCGGTGGTACAAATCCTCGCGGAACCTGCCTTTTTTGCACACTTCCCACAGGCGTTCGTTGCTGGCAACGATAATGCGCACATCAAGTGGTATTTCCTTGTTGCCGCCAATGCGCTTGAGTTTGCGTTCCTGCACCACGCGCAGCAGGGAAACCTGGGTTTCGTACGACAGGTTGGTCACCTCATCCAAAAACAGCGTGCCACCGTCGGCCAGCTCGAAATGGCCGATTTTTTGATTCAGCGCCCCCGTAAACGAGCCTTTTTCGTGGCCGAACAATTCGCTGCCCGACAATTCCTTGGAAATCGCGCCGCAATCCATCGGGATGAAAGGCTGGTTCCGGCGTTTGCTGCGCTTGTGTATTTCGTGGGCAATGGCTTCCTTGCCCGCACCGCTCTCGCCGTAAATGATGACGCTGAAATTGGTGGGCGATACCAAGTCTATCTGCTTAATCAGGTTTTTGGCCACTTGGCTTTCGCCGAAAATATAACCCGCCGATGACGATGACGAACGGTAAACCTTCGGTGCCGCTTGGGTTTCGGCCGCAACCGCATCGGAGGGCAGGGCCGCAACCGCCACTATGCTGTCCAACGCCTTTTTGACCGTAATCAGGATTTCGTCGGGAAACAGCGGCTTGGTCACATAGTCAAATGCGCCCTGCTTCATCACCGTCACCGCAATCTTGATATCTGAATAACCCGTGATGATGATGACCGGCAGGTGCGGGTGTTTTTGCTTGATTTTTACCAGCAGGTCGCCGCCATTGATGTCTCCCAGCCGGAAATCGGTCATGACCAAGTTGGGCTGGAAAACATCCAGCAAGGCCAGCCCTTCCTTGCCATTGTTGGCCAATTCAACCGTGTATCCGTTTTTGGTAAGGAACCGCTTGAGCAACAGGCAAATATCCGTATCGTCGTCTATGACCAGTATTTTTTTCATGGATGGTGCTTGGTTGTCTTTAAGGTTTTTCCGCTCTGGAGGCAAATGCGCAGTTGCCAAACGGCAGGGGTTTGGGCTTTCCGGGAGATACTATTTCGCCCCCCAAAAGCCCTACCCCGGCCCTCCCCGAAGGAGAGGGAGTAAAAAACAGCTCCCAACCCCCGAAAGGGAAGTTTTAAAAGCCCCCTCTTTCGGAGGGGGTTGGGGGAGGCCGTTGGGTTTGGGCATTTTAAAAGATACTAAGTAGTGGCGTGAAAACAGTTTGCATTAAAAGCCCACCACGGTCTGTGGCACACAGACCGTTTTCCCGTGCGCTGTCGGTCTGTGTGCCACAGACCGTGGAAATCGGGCATTCTGAAAGATACTATTTTCAACAACCACCAATTCCGATGCCCGCCGAGCCGCCTGCCCCTCCATACTTCAATTCCATTCGCGGCGCAGGGGCGCGGCCGGAATGTCCAAGTGTTCGCGGTATTTGGCAACTGTGCGGCGGGCAATCGGGTAGCCGCGTCCGGCCAGCAGCACCGCCAATTGCTGGTCGCTGAGGGGCTGCAATTTCTCCTCCTGCGTTACCAGTTCGGCCAAGTGCTGCTGTATTTCACGGTTGGAAACCTCCTTGCCGTCCTGGTTCTTGATGCCCTCGCTGAACAAGCTCTTGAGCAGCACCGTGCCAAACGGGGTCTGGATGTATTTGTTGCTGGTAACGCGCGAAACCGTTGAGATGTCCATCAGGATAATGTCGGCCACATCCTTGAGAATCATCGGTTTCAGCTTGCGCAAGTCGCCGGTGATGAAGTATTCGGGCTGCAAGGTAATGATGGTTTTGATCACGCGCATCATGGTGTTTTCGCGTTGCTTGATGGCCTGCATCAGCCACCGGGCCGCTTGGATTTTGCTCTTGACAAACGGGGCCGCCGATCTGGGGGCTTTCTGCGCCATGGACAGCAATGCCGAGTTCAGGCGCAGTTCGGGGGCGTTTTTGCTGCCGTTCAGTGTCACTTCCAGATGTCCGTCTTGGTAGGAGAGTATGAACTCCGGGTACACCGTGTTGTGGTGTGCCGAACTGTCGTTGTAGCCCACCAGCGGCTTGGGGTTCAGGCGGGTTATCTGGTGCAGTGCGCCCTTGAACTCCTCGTGTTCCATGCCGGTCATGCGCAGTATCTTGTTGTAGTTTTTCTGGGTTATCTCGTGTATGTGGTTTTCCACGAGCTGGCACGCCAGTGCCACATCCTCGCCCTGCTTGGCGCGGTGGCGCAATTGCAGCAGCAGGCATTCCTGTAGGTTGCGCGAGCCAATGCCCGGCGGGTCGAGTTGCTGGATCACGTGCAGCAGATGTTCCAGTTCATCGGCATCCACGAGGGTGTTGTGCGCAAACGACAGGTCGTCGGCAAGGTCTTCCAGTGTGAAACGCAGGAAACCGTCTTCGTCAATCGAGTTCAGGATATATTCGGCCAGCATCAGTTGCCGCTCCGAGAGCGAGAGCCAGTGCAATTGTTCGTGCAGTTCCTCTTGGAAGGTCTTGGTCTGCACCATGGGTGTGCTTATGTATTCATCGTCTTCCGAGTGGTTGTCCACGCGGGTCTTGTAACTGGGAATGTCGTCGTTGTCGAGCGTTTCAAAATCGTAGTAATCCTGCAATACCGTTTCTTCGCCGGCTGCGGTCTCTGGCGTGCCTTCATCCCACTCGTCTTGGGCCTCTTGGCTTTCGGCGGGGGTTTCCTCCTTGCCTTCGTCCAATGCCGGATTTTCTTCCAACTCGTTTTTTATGTAAGTTTCGAGTTCCAAGGAAGACAACTGGAGGAAATTGAGGAATTGAATCTGGAGGGGTGAAAACTTGAGCGACTGACGTTGCGACTGGGTTTGCTGTTGCATGGGGGTCAAGGTTTTTGTGGTTGCACAATGCTTTTCAATTCATGCGCCAAATATTGCTGGCGGCGGCAGCCAAGCCGTGATTTTTTGCCTTGGCTGTCCGGAAAAAACGGGATAAAACATTCAATCACAATGTGTTGAAAATATCGCAGATTGTGTAGGATTTTGCCCGGAACAAAACACCACGAAAAAACCGCGCCAGACCATGAAAGCCCAATATGGGTATTTTTTTCTACACGCATCGCATCGCGCCACAATGTTCGGGATAAATGGCCCGGCTTCGCACCTTTGGATGCTGGCCGCCCGTTTAAACTTCGCCAAACACCCGAAACTTTGGCAGCATTACTGTTTCCACATACCGCTATGTTCAAAGCCCCCAGCGTGGCCTCGCTCACTTTTTTGGCTTCCGTCCTTTTCCTGACGTTTTTGCTGTCGCTTTCCTACCGCAGCAGCGAACGGCATTTGGCGCACTCGGCCGATGTGAACCACACGTATCAAGTAATCCTGAATGTGGAAGATGTGGGGTCGTTGATGAAGGATGCCGAAACCGGGCAGCGCGGCTACCTGCTTACGGGGGCAAGGGAGTTCCTGGAACCCTATGACCACGCGATTGCCAGGATATACCCGCGCCTCGACACCTTGGCAAGCCTCACCAGCGGCAACCAAGTGCAGCAGCGCCACGTGCAAATGCTGGAACCCATGGTCAGGCGCAGGCTGCTGCACCTTGATACGGTGTTCAACTACCATAGTTTCCTAAAGGACGACATAGCCGCCCGCCGGATAACCTTGAGCCGAGGAAGGCAAATAATGGACAGCGTGCGGGTGCTGCTGGGACGGATGCGGGCTGAGGAAGACCGCCTGCTCACCGAACAGAGCGGCAATGAGGCGGATGCGCGGTGGCTGGCGGCCGGATACATGATCTTGTCCACGGTTTGCGCCATGCTGCTGCTGGGCTTTTTCTTCGTGTCGGTGCGGCGCGAACTCAAAACGCGGCTGGCGGCCCAACGCGAACTTGAATCAAAGGTGGCGGCACTGAACCGGTCTAACAGCGAATTGGAGCAGTTTGCCTACGTGGCCTCGCACGACTTGCAGGAACCCGTGCGCAAAATGCAGGCCTTCAGCAGCCGGCTCATACTCAAATACAAGTCCCTGCTGCCGCCCGAAGGCGAACACATGCTTGAACGCATTGACAGTTCGGCGCAGCGGATGCAGGCTCTGATCAACGACCTGCTCACCTTCTCGCGCTTGGTAAACCAGCAGGAAAAAACCGAAAACGCCGATTTGGGGCAGATTGTAAAGGAAGTACTCGACGACCTGTCAGAATTGGTGCTGGCCAAAAATGCCACAATACATATGGAATATTTGCCGCAGTGCCAAGTGTACGGCTCGCAAATGCGCCAGTTGTTCCAAAACCTGATTTCCAATGCCCTGAAATTCAGCAACCCCGGCACGGCTCCGCTCATCCAGATTACCCACCGGCTGGTGCCGGGTGGCTTGGTGCCGGAAGCACGACCTTCGGAAAAGGAAAACATTTTCCACCGGATTTGCGTGGAAGACAACGGAATCGGGTTCGACGAGCGGTACGCGGAAAAGATTTTCGTGATTTTCCAGCGGCTGCACAGTCGCGAGGCTTACGGCGGCACGGGCATTGGCTTGGCCGTTTGCAAGCGGATTGTCACCAACCACCAAGGCTACATTGCCGTCCGCAGCCAGGAAGGGCAAGGAACCACGTTCACCATCCACCTGCCCGCCCAAGCTCCATGACGTGTGTTTTGCGTGATGTGGTTTTTAAAGGGCGAATTTTTTTTGTAAGGCTTTTCAATGCCGTGTGCGGCGCGAATCTGGCGAAACGCACCCAAATGCCGTCGGGTAAGGGCGGGGAAATAGTATGTTTTTCAACCGCCAAACCCCTGACATGAAAAACGCCCGGATACCTGCCGTTTTGACAAATGTCTGGGCCTTTGCGAAATGTTTTTTTTGCGTTATCTTTGACCCTGTACCACAGGATTTTACTGAGCGAATCTGAACATATTTCTTCCCCTTCATCACCACATGACAAATACCACCTCCCAAGGAAAAATAAGCATCATCATGGCCGATGATGACGCGGACGACCGGTTGCTGACCCAATCGGCTTTTGAGGAGAACCAAATATCGAACCCGATGCACTTTGTGGAAAACGGACAGGAACTGATGGATTTCCTGCAACGCAAAGGAAAATACAACGCGCTGAACCACCCGCTGCCAAGCCTGATACTGCTTGATTTGAATATGCCCAAAATGGATGGCCGCGAAGCCCTGCGCGAAATAAAGGCCGACCCTGATCTCAGGAAAATACCCGTGCTCATCCTGACCACTTCCAAGTCGGAAAAAGACATCGTGGAGTCTTATTCACTCGGAGCCAGTTGCTTTATCAGCAAGCCGGCCAACTTTGAGCAACTGCTTGAAGTGGTAAAGAACATTGGCCGTTTCTGGCTCGAAACCGCCAGTATCCCAGGTCACAGCGTATTTTCGCACCAAGTCCTGTAATTGCAAACGCCGCCAAACGAATCCGTTCACACTGCGCCTGGCAATGTGGAGTCGTGTTGGGCTTGGGCGGGCAGGTATGCCTCATTTGGAGATGTATCGGTGTCCGGGTGGGGAATTGCCTCCACAAAACGGTTTTGCTGGCGAAGTCGGCGGCTTTCCTTCCAATTAGCCACGCCCTTGGAAAGTTTTTCAGACCATTCGGCTTGGTGCCGATCCACGTAGTTGCCCAGCAGGTTTTTGACCAGTACCGGCACTATGAATTTGACCAGCAGTGGCGATTTGCGCAAGAAAAAACGGTACAGCACCAAATCAACGGCCGTGCCCGCCGCCACCCGCGCAAAATTGTTGTTGCCGATATCGGGACTTTTGAACAGCCCTCCGGCCATCCTCACTGCTTGGCGGACAGGGGAAAGGTCGTGCCTGATTCCTTCAATATCCGATGAAATGGACTTTTTATGGTGCGCAACCGCATTGCGGAGTTCGGCTTTTTCCCGGTTCAGGTCGCCGATCGAATCAATCGTCGTTATTCTTGTGGTTTCCATAAAGTTTCCTGATTAGTGCATTTACAATGCTGACTTTAATCCATTTTTCGCGCATGGCGAACACAATGCCCCCTACCAATATATAAAATCCCGC
>JAYWIH010000162.1:0-8166 GCA_043789005.1 Sphingobacteriales bacterium | reverse complement strand
TTTCTATGCAGTTAATCGGTTTCTAGCTAATTTAGGAAAAAATGTGAAAATCAATTTTTCCGATTTTAATCTAAAGTAATTTTACCCAAGTACTAATTAACAAATACCAAGAAATTCAGGAAAAGCAGGAAAAAGAGTATTTGAGAAAAATAGACAAAGACACGCTAAATGGTGTTTATGTACCCAAAGACTTAGAAGACTGTTTTTCACAATTGGATACTTTGCTTTCAGTCAAAATTAAAACAGGAATAAAAGTTTTAAAGAATAAAAAAGAGACAACAAAGTACCATCTTGGCTTAGGCATGACACTCAGAAATAGGTGGGGCCTTTGGGGCGGCTCAAGACTTCAAAAGTATTTTCTTGACAGAAAGGTTAACCATCCTGATGAGATGTCGTCCATAATCCTTGAATACTATCATGACTGGCTTAATGACAATAATGAAGCATGGCAAAAGTGGATAAGATAAATATAAATGACCGAAGTTCAGTTTGCTGATATGGCCAGTATAGTTTTACAAGTAGGGTTTGGCGTTTTTGGAAGATACTATTTTGCAAGCGGAGGTTTGTGAGTGCAAAACGCAGCACATTGCCATGATTGAGGACTATTTGGACACAGTCAAAAAACCGCCCAGCAGAAAAGAGATGATTCTTATCCTTTTGTAAATTTACCCCAACGATTCTGGCATTTAAATGAGCAAAAAACTTATCCGGTTTGACTGGGCGGTAAAGAAACTGCTACGGAACAAGGCCAATTTTGTCGTTTTGGAAGGCTTTCTGAGCGAGCTTCTGTTCGACGATATCCGCATTGAGAGAATCTTGGAAAGCGAGGGAAACCAGGAAACGGAAGACAACAAGTTTAACCGGGTGGACATCCTGACCCAAAATTCCAAAAAAGAACTGATCATCGTTGAAATCCAGAATACATTTGAGATTGATTTTTTCCACCGGATGGCTTTCGGTGCGTCAAAGGCATTGACCGAAAACCTGTCGCTGGGACAAGCCTATGCGGAAATCAAGAAAGTGATTTCCATCAATATAGTCTATTTTGACCTTGGACAAGGGGAAGATTATGTGTACAAAGGCCGGACAATTTTTCACGGGCTTCACCAAAAAGACACCTTGACGCTTTCGGAAAAACAAAAGGCGGCATTTTCAAAGGAAAACGTTTCCGACATTTTTCCGGAGTTTTACATAATCAAAGTGAACAAGTTCAATGATGTCGCCAAGGACAATCTGGACGAGTGGATTTATTTCCTGAAAAACAGTGAGGTGAAAGATGAATTCAAAGCCAAAGGGCTTAAGGAAGCGGGTGAGGTTCTGGACTATATGCGGCTTGCGGAAGACGACCAGTTCAGTTATAACCGTTACTTGGACTATTTGCATTACAAGGCAAGCGAAATGCTCTCCTTGCAAACCGAGGCAGAAGACAGAATCAGACAGGAAGAAAGAGTGAAAGTTGCCGAAAACCTGATTTCAAAAGGTGCGGACAATCAATTCATATCCGATATAACAGGACTGTCACTGGAACAGATCAGGAATATTCAGGCTTATTTGGCGAAAACATAACCGTACCATAGGCGGGTTTGACCTTTCCAGAACATACTATTTTCCCCGCCGCGTTATTTTCGGGCCGGCATTCCAAACTTGCGGGCTTGCCTTTTGGTTCTGCCAATGGCTGTGCAACTTCTGCGTCCCGACACACTTATCATTCCATCCCATGAAATCCACGTACCTGATTATCCGCCTGGCCAAAATACTGTCGCTGCTGGGCGCGTTGGGCTTTTTGCTGCTGGCTTATTATTACCTGCCCCAGAAAATCGCGATCCATTACAACGAATCGGGCGTACCGGATAATTTTCTTAACCGCGAGCCGTTTTTCTACGTGTTCTGCGGCTTCGTGCTGCTGCTCAACATGGCGATTTCGTTCATTGGCAGGCTGGTCTTGGGGCTGCCCAACCGCGCATTGGCCGTGCCGAACCGCGAGCAGTGGCTGGCCAATGCCGAAAGCCGCGAACAACTGATGTACGTGCTGCGCAACTGGCTCAACGGCTTGGCGGCGTTGCTCAATGTGTTCCTGCTCGCGGTGCTGTACGCCACGGTGCGGCTGCACACCAACAGCCGCGTGTTCCTGAGCGATTTCACGTGGCTGCTCTTTGCGGGCCTTGCGCTGCTGCTGCTTTGGGCGGCCTACCTGCCCCTGCGCCTGCGCATGGCAAAACCAGTGGCCGCCGAATAGTGGCGGAACAATAATTCCAACTGATATCTATTCCGATGAAAAAACTGTTTTCCGCCGTTCTGGCACTTGTTTTCGTTTTCCAGTTTTCCACCGCCCAAAGTGTGGACATCGGCAAACTGCTGCAGGAACGCGACCAGATTTACCGCGCCTACGATTCGCTGGGGCGTGAGAAAAACGCCCTTTTCGGCGGACGATCCAAGAAGGATTTCCAGCAGATGGTGCTTTCGCTGCACCGCATCATTAACAAGGACAATGAGATAATCCGCGAAGTGCGGCGCACTTCTTACCAGAAGGAAAACAATCTGTTCGGCCAGAACCGCGCCACCGCCGACCGTTCGTATGCCCTGGAACAGGAAGTGAACAGCCTTTCGGCGCAGGTGAAACGCAAGTCCGCCGAGCTGAAAGAGGAGCAGTCGGCCACCGCCGATCTGGTCTCGTCGCTGCGCAAAATGCAAATCGGGGTTATCGTCATGATCGCCCTGCTGATTGGGTTGAGCCTATACGTGGTACGCACCCGGCGCACCTGAGAAACCTGCCCCTCCACCAAAAAAACCAGCCAGCCGTGTCACAGAATAGTATCTTTCCAAAAGGCCAAACCCACCTGCTTTTCGTGTTGGTGTTGGTGGGTTTTCAGGCGGGCGGATTCAAGCCTGCCCGCCAAGCACCCGCTTATTATGGCATGGAGGCGAAGGATTTTTTTGCCCTGCCCGCCGCCAACGCGCCAATCAACCCGCAAAATCCCGATTACGCGCTGCTTGATGCGGCTCTTTTCCATGTTACCAACGAAGCCCGTGCCAAAGCCCGCCGCGATCCGTTTGCGTATTCGCCGGTGTTGGATGCTTCGGCAACCGGGCATTCGGTGGCGATGATCGGGCGGAATTTTTACGGGCACGAAAACAAACTGGACCCCAAAAACCGCACCCCGCCGCAGCGCATCACGGCGGCGGGCGGCCAGTTCCGCACCACCGGCGAGAACGTGGCGCAAGTGGAACTGATTGATTCGGGCGGCTCGTACTGCCCGCGCAAGCAGCCCGGCGGCGAATACCGCTATTTCAAATGCAACACGCAGCAGGTGTTTGCGGTGTTCACGTACCTGGGCCTGGCGCGGCGCATCTCCACGGGATTCATGAACTCGCCGCCGCACCGCAAAAACATCCTGAACGCTGATTTCAAGGCTTTCGGCGGCGCGGTGCGGATTATAAAAAACCCATACCGGAGCCAAAACGCACCTTTTGCAAGGATCACGCAGAATTTCGGCGGGTGAAACAAGCGGCCTCCCCCCAACCCCCTCCGAAAGAGGGGGCTTTTAAACTTCCCCTTCGGGGGTTGGAGGCTTCTTTTTTCACCATTCCGGCGTTCTTTTATCCAGAAAAGCGGCGATGCCTTGCTTGCACTCGGCGGTGGCGCGGGCTTGGGCGTTGGCTTGGGCGGCGTAGTCCATGGCTTCGGCAAGGGGTTTGGAGGTTATCTGGGATACTATTTTCTTGGTCTGCGCCATGGATTGTGCCGAGTTTTGCTGGCAAAGCATCTGCGCGAAACCGGTCACTTGCCGTTCGAGTTCATCGGCCGTTGCGATAAAATTCACCAATCCGTATTGCTGCGCTTGGGCGGCCGTAAGCTGGTTGCCGGTAAGCAACAGTTCGCGGGCTTTGCCCTCCCCTATCTTGCGGCACAGGAAATAACTCACAATGGCGGGCACAAAGCCGATTTTGACTTCGGTGTAGCCGAACTTGGCTTCGGGCACGGCAAACGAGAAATCGCAGACCGTGGCCAAGCCGCAGCCGCCCGCAATGGCATGGCCTTGCACTTGGGCAACCACGACTTTGGGCAGCGTATGGATGGTTTCAAAGAGCGTGGCTAATTGCCGCGAATCCAGCAGGTTTTCTTCGTAGGAATTATTTTGCAACTGTTGCAGGTATTCCAAGTCGGCTCCGGCGCAGAAGACCGCCCCGTTGGCTTTCAGGACAATCACTTTCACGTGTTCATCGGCCGCAGCCCGTTCAAAAGCGGCTTGCAGCCCGCCAACCAACTTGCCGTTCAAGGCGTTGCGCTTGTCGGGGCGGTTGAGCGTGATGTGCGCCAAGCGGTCGGTGGTGTGGTATTCGATGAGTTCCATGGGAAATGCGGTTTTGGTTGGGCGGTTCCAAGTCGGAACAATCTGTTTTCAGGCGGGCTTTGCGGAAATGTCCGGCAACCGGTTGGTTAGCAACACACCGGCCAGCACCAAAACGCCGCCCGCAATTGTCGAGAAATCAAGGCGTTCGCCCAGCACAATCACGGCCAGCAGCACAGCAAACACCGGAACCAAGTTGCCGAAAACCGCCGCCTGCGACGCGCCAATGGCCTTTATACCCTCGTAAAACCAGTTGAAGGCCAACGCCGTAGCGAATACCGCCATAAAGGCAACGGCCGCCCACGCGCCGGTTCCCATGGATCGGTAGCCGTCAAAAAGCCCTTCGGTGGCGGCCAGTCCGAACAAGGCAAGGCAGCCCACCACCGACGAATATGTGACAGCCACCAGTGGCGAAAGGCTGCGCAGGGCCACCTTGCCCACCAGCGTGTAGATAGTCCACACCAGCACGCAGCCAAAAATCAGCACGTCGCCCACGCTGATGCCGCCGTTCCACAGGTTTTGCGGCTGCCCGTGCGAAATCACAACCACCGCCCCGGTCATGGACAAACCGATGCCCAGCCAACGCAGCCACGTGATTTTTTCGCGGAACACCACCGCGCTGGCAATGGCCGTGACCACCGGATTGACCGCCACAATCAGCGACGCGCGGCTGGCGGGAATGTAGCGCAAGCCATTGAAAAAGAAGGCATTGTACAAAAAAACACCGCTCAACCCCAACGCCCCGACCAGCAGCCACTGCCTGCCCGACAAACGGGGCAGTTTGCCTTCAACGCGCAACAGCATGAGCAACAGGCAGATGGAAGCCAGCAGAAAACGGTTGAAAGCCGCCGTATAAGGCCCAATCTGGGCATTCATCAGTATTTTTCCGGCAATGAAGCCACCGGCCCACAGCAACGACACGAGTACGAGTTTGAGGTAAGTCACGGAAAATGTTTGGTGGTTTGATGGTAAAAGCCCGCGCGAAAATAGTATCTTTTTAAAACATGAAACCCGGCTTCTTTTCAGGAGCCGGGTTTTTATGGTTGCCGTTTTGTTTCGCCTTTTTTCAATACCGGACGGTAGGCATCCGGCTTCTGAAAAACGGAGCCAGCACGCGCTGGTTGAAAAGCCAGAGCAGCAGTAATGCGTTTGCCAGCAGCATCCCGTTCAATACGGACTTGCTTGCCAGCAGTTGTCCGGTGGCGTTCATTGCCTTGGCCATGGCCGGAAATGCGGGCATCGCCGCCGGATACCGGTAAACCAGCACGAGTGATGCCACAGTAATGATTGCCAGGATTGCGCTGAAAACCAAGGGCAGGGTGCGGCTGCGTTGTTGCTGCAAGGCAGCCGGAGCCAATTGGCATTCAGCTTCCCATCGGGCAACGGTAGTGTCGGTAAACGTTAGGGAAGGCGTTTCCAGAGGCAACCGGGACAGTTGCGCATTCACTGCCGCCAAACTTTGGTATCGGGCGTGGCAGGCGGCGCACGCCAAAAAGTGCGTCTGGTACAGTGTTTTTTCGGGCATGGTCGTCAAGCCGTCCATCATGTCCCAGATTTGTTCGTCCGTCAGGTGTCGCATAAGTCGGGTGCGGTTGTGTAAAGGGTTTTCATGGTTTGCCCGGCTAGTGCTAGGAATAGTGCGGGCGGTTTCGCGTTTTTGAAAGATACTATTTTTCATATCCGGCTACAACAAATCCCGCGCCTCGGTTTTCAGCAATCCGTCCATTTCCACGGCCATGCGCTGCCGTGCGCGGTGCAGCCGCACTTTGGCATTGCTGGCTGGCGTACCGGTGATTTCGGCGATTTCCTCCAGCGAATGTTCTTTCATGTAGAAAAGCGTCAGTATGGCCGCGTCTTGGGGTTGCAACCGTTGCAGGGCTTCACGGATATGAAACTGTTGTTCGTGGCGTTTGGTCTCGTCGGCCGTGCCGCCTTCCGCCGGTAGCTCGCGCACGGCATCCAAGTCTTGGGCGGCGGTTTTCTCGCGCCGTTTGGCCATCAGGGCGGCGTTGAACACGATGCGGTAGAACCACGTGGTGAATTTGGACTCGCGGCTGAACGATGACAGGTTTTTAAACGCCTGCATGAATGCATCCTGGGCGGCTTCCTCGGCATTCTCACGGTTACGCAAAATGCGGAAGGCGATGGTGAAGGCATATTGCTTGTGCCGGTTCACCAGGTCGCGGTGCGCCGACGGGTCGCCGGCCACGATGCGGTCAATGAGTTGGATATCGCTTGCGCTGCTTTTCACGTGTGGTAGGATGCCGGAACCAAGGCGCGGGTTACAGCCAAGCTACGGATTTTTTCGGTCAGGGTGAAACAAGCGGGTTTGGGCTTTTTGGAAGATACTGTTTTGGCAAGGGTGGCCGGACTTTCCAAGTCCGGCGGGTTCGGGCTTTTTGGAACATACTGTTTCGGCACTGTCCAAATGATGCGGTTCCGTGCAGGCGGGCATTTATTTTTCCTATGCCTGTAACCCGCCTTGTGCACTTTGCATCCCATTGGCAAATCAATCATTTACTTAAACAAAACAACTATGAATCCTGCTCTCGTCGGTGTTTTTATTCCCATTGTCGCGGTTATCGGTGGCATCACCATGATTATCTTCATGCGTTACTACGAGAACGTGGAACGCATGGCCATGATTGAAAAAGGCATGAACCCGAGCCTCGACAAGCCGCGCCGCCGCGCCAACCCGTCCACCACGCTGCGGTTTGCGCTGCTGGCCATCGGTGCGGGGCTGGGCATCTTGTTCGGCAACCTGCTGGAAAACTCCTTGCAGATGGATGATGAAGTGGCGTTTTTCTCCATGATCCTGATTTTCGGCGGCTTGGGGCTGCTGGCCTCGTACGTGCTTGAACTTCGCTTGTTCAAGCAGGACGAGAAACAGCGGAAGGAAACTGCCTACGGGAACGAATGAAAAATAGTATCCCCTGAAAACGCAAAACCCCCATCCTTTTCAACCGGATGGGGGTTTTGTGTGTTTGAAGGAAGCCGGAACATTTGCGCTTTCCCGCCTATTTCCTAATGGATGCCATCCGTTGCGCCACCGTTCATGGCGGTTGCGGATTGTTTTTCCAAGTTAAACAGGTCGTTGAGCACATCCACCAGCGTTTCGGCTTCGCCGCGCTTGCAGGCGGCTTTCAGTTGCAGTACGGGCAGCTTCATCACTTTCTGCATCAAGCCTTTGGTAATCAGGTCAATGCGTTCGGCTTCGGTAACGGAAAGACCTTTCAGGTGGCGCGCCACTTCGTCCTGACGGATTTGCTCCAATGCGTTTTTTAGCTTATTGATTGTCGGCGAAACGGCCATCTCGCGCGACCAGTCGTTGAAATCAACCAGAGCCTCGGCAATGATGCGGCGCACGTGCGGCACGGCGGCGAGGCGTTTTTGCAGGGCTTCGTTGGCGCGGTTCCTGATCTCGTCAATGTTGTAGAGCACCACGCCGGGCAATTCGCCCACACCGCTTTCCACGCTGCGCGGCACGGCCAAGTCAATGAAAAACTTGTACGACTGGATGCCCCACTGCCGCACGGCATCGCGCGTGATGAATGCCTCGGGTGTGGCCACCGAACTGACAACCACATCGTAGCGGTGCATTTGCGCCTGCGCCTCGGCAAACGGCAACACTTTCATTTCCAGTGTTTGGGCCAGTTGCTCGGCTTTGCTTTGGGTGCGGTTGGCAAGCGTGACATCGAAGTGCTTTTTTTCCGCCAGATTGCGGCACACGTCGGCTCCGATTTCGCCCAGGCCCACCACCAGCACTTTCGGGGTTTGCAGGGCGGCGGTCAGGTCTTCGAGCAGTTCGGTGGTGGCG
>JAYWIH010000161.1:0-34143 GCA_043789005.1 Sphingobacteriales bacterium | reverse complement strand
CGCAAGCCGGTACGACCAGCTCCTGCTGAATTCCCCCAGGGCTTGACCGCAGCAAGGGCAGGCAGTTGAGCGGTGCGATATTCGGCTTGCTTTTTTTTGTTTCCAGGATTTTGCCGCCAACCCCGGACTTTCGGGGTTTTTGTTTTCTTTCCGTCTGGTGTTTTCTAACTTTGCCCGGAACGTAAACCTTAAAGTTTGTGGTTTCGGGGCCATCCATCTATGGATTTACGTTGCCAACCTTATTTTCATTGCCGCCCGAAAGCGAAACCGACCCCCCAAAAAATCCACAATCCAACCAACAATCCCATGAAATTTTTTATCGATACCGCAAACCTCAATGAAATCCGCGAAGCCTACGATTTGGGCGTTCTCGATGGTGTGACCACCAACCCGTCGCTGATGGCCAAGGAAGGCATCATCGGCAAAAACAACATCCTGTCGCACTACAAGGCTATTTGCGACATGGTGGACAACAACGTGAGTGCCGAAGTGATTGCCACCGATTTTCAGGAAATCGTGCGCGAAGGCGAGGAACTGGCCGAGATTGACGAGAAAATCGTGGTGAAAGTACCCATGATCCGGGATGGTGTGAAAGCATTGAAATACTTCTCGAACAAAGGCATCCGCACCAACTGCACGCTGATATTTTCGGCGGGACAGGCGTTGCTCGCCGCCAAGGCTGGAGCCTCGTACGTGTCGCCATTTCTGGGCCGGCTCGACGATGTTTCGATGGATGGCCTGGATTTGATTGAGCAGATTGTGCATATATTCCAGAATTACGAGTTCGAGACCGAAGTGCTGGCCGCCTCCATCCGCAGCCCGTTGCACATTGTCAAGTGCGCCGAAGCCGGTGCCGACGTGGCTACCTGCCCGCTGGGCCCGATTCTGGCATTGCTAAAACACCCGCTCACCGATGCCGGACTGGAAAAATTCCTGGCCGACTACCGGAAAGGAAACAGTTGAAATTAATTCAGAATTCTGAATTCATAATTCTGAATTGGCAATGTACATCATCAAAGTAAAAGGCAAGGCCAAAATACCGGACTACATCCAATTGCGCGACGAGAATTTTGTGCTCATCGCCTATTTCCGCGCCGACCGGCCCTTGAAAAACTTGGAGAAATACGGGCTGGAAGGCAAGGAAACGGAGTTGGAAACCGTCATCCGGGCGTTGCCGTTCGGCAAGTTGCAGCCGCTGCAATTGTGAAAACGCAACAGCCCCCGAAGGCCCCACCCCGACCCTCCCCGAAGGAGAGGGAGTAAAAATATAGTATCTTTTAAAAACGCCAAACCCACCCGATTCAAAAGCCCCCTCCTTCGGAGGGGGTTGGGGGAGGCCGCCCCTTCCAGCCATCAACCATCTTGGCCCATGTTTTCCGATGAACCAATAGTCCGGGTTTCCGACGCGCAGATATTCCAGTCCGACAAACCGGTGCTGGGCCACGTGGATTTTGTGATTCAGAAAAGCGAATTCGTGTACCTGATTGGGCGGACGGGCAGCGGCAAAACCTCACTGCTCAAAACCCTGTACGCCGATCTGCCGCTCCGCACCGGACAGGCCAAGGTGGGCGATTTTGAGTTGCACGCCCTGCGAAAACGCGATATTCCTTACCTGCGTCGGAAAATCGGCATTGTTTTTCAGGATTTCCAGTTGTTCTTCGACCGAACCGTGGCTGAAAACCTGCTGTTTGTGATGCGCGCCACCGGCTGGCGCGACTCGGCCAAAATGAAAAACCGCATCGCCGATGTGCTGATGCAAGTGGGGCTGGGTTCGGTGGGTACCAAGATGCCGCATCAGCTTTCGGGCGGCGAACAGCAGCGTGTGGTGGTGGCCCGCGCCCTGATCAACGAGCCGATGATTCTCCTGGCCGACGAACCGACCGGCAACCTCGACCCCGAAGTGGCGGCGGGCATCCTGAAACTGTTTTTCGACATCACCAAAAGCGGCACGGCCGTGCTGATGGCCACGCACAACCACGCCTTTTTGCAAACGCATCCGGGGCGGGTGCTGGAATGCTGGCAGGGACAGGTGAAAGATTCGGCTCCGGTGTAGGTTGGGTTTGGGCTTTCCGGAAGATACTATTTTGCGGACGGGTTGCGTTACCGGCAGGTCACGTTCCGGAATTTCTGCCCGTACTGAAAAAAATCTCCGGCGCGTGCAACCATTGGGCGACTTTGTGTGTCATGCCTGACGAAAACCAACCTTCCCGACTATTCTTATGAAAACCTATGCTATTATCTCCGTTTTGATGTTGTTGTGTGCGTTCCAATGCAAAGACGTTTCGCCTGAAACCGCTGCGGAAAACATCAGCGTGCTTTACGGCGAAACCCAATGCGCCGACCCGTGGCAGCGCGGCAGCACCAATGCCGAAATGCTGGGCAATGCAGAAACTTTCATGCGTGGACGCGGCATCCGCTTTACTGGTACGAGCATCACACAAACAATGAATGGCCAAGCAGTTTGTTTGGCGTGTGTCTGCAGTTCTGGCCGGACGGTCTTTGGTAGTGTCCATAAGGATGATCTGGTTAAAATCGAGGAATTGGGATTCGCACAAAAACCCTGACCGATCAAACAGCCAGCAACATGAAAACCAACCGTGTGATTTTGTTTCTTTGCCTGTTAACGCTGGGCTTGGCCGGTTGCGGGAAACACCGGTTTGACCGGGAGGTTTTTTATGATCAGACCTTTTGCGCCGATGCGTGGGATTACGGCAACACCGACGCAAAGACCATTGACCAAATGGTTGCGTTTGTGAATAAAAACGGCGTGAAAATCCGTGATGCGCGGCTGGTTGCCAAACGCGGTCCAGATGGCTGCTACGCCTGCACTTGCAGAAGCGGGCAGGTTTTTTATGGATGGGTGCGGGAAGACGATTTGGCTGCTGTCCAGAAACTGGGATTTCGCGAACGGTGAATGATTTTCCACTGTTGCGTGGCAACTGATGCCGCACAACAAAAAACCCGAAAATTGAACTGTGTGGATTTTGGCTTTCCGGAAGATACTATTTTGCGGACGAATCTTTAAACAAATCCTCCCCCCAAACATCCCGAAAATCCTCGTCTTCCAGAGCCAGATGCCGGTCATGGTACTGGCTGAACAAGGTGTGGCATTCTTGCAAAATCGCCAGGCATTTCGCCTTGTCGCCCAGTTTCAGGGCCACTTTCGCCAACGACAAATACGGATGCGAGTGAAACTGCTTGCCTTGTTCTTTGGCGATGAGCAAGATAGCCTCGGCTTCCCGCAGGATTTCGGGTGCTTGGAAATCATAGGCGAGCCGTGCGTATTCAATCAGGAAGTCGCCCCGGTAAATGGCCAACTGGAAATCGCCGGGATAAAGGTTATTTGAAAACAATTCCCGGCCCGTTTCAAACAATTCAATCACTTTTGGCGTGTGGCCCTGCGCATGGTGGATTTTTGCCATCGCCAGCAGCACATTGGTGGCATAGACCGGAAAAGTCCACGCCGCTGGATTGATGCCTTGGCCTTGGGTGTAATATTTCAACGCCGTTTCGTAAAGCGCAAGTTGGGCCGCAACACCGGTTAGCTGCCCAGCCAGTTTTTCGAAGCAGTTTCCCAGCCGGTTCAGTTTCTCGGTGTCTTCGGTTTGGTAATCCTGTACAAATGCCAGCACTTCAATTGATTTTTGCTGTAGCTGCCCGGCGTATTCGGGCGAAATGCTCCCTTCTTCGTAGCCTAGCAGCCGTGTCAGTTCATCGGCCCAGACCAAATAAATATAGGAATCGTGCCGGGAAAAGCGGGCGGCAGTGGCGGCCAATTCGTCCATGAAACGATGGTGCCATTGCCAGTTGCCGGCAAAGGGAAACTCCAGCAGCCGGAAGCTGGTAAACAGGAAACTCGAAAACGCATCTTCCGAATAATCCAATAGTACGAGGCGGTGGAGGCGCAACACTTCTTCAAAAGCCGGGGTGTCAAACTGTCCGGTCAGCAGCATCCGGTCGAGCAGCGTATTGGCCAAGGCGGCGTTCAGTCCCGTAAAACCCGGTTTCGTCAGGGCGATTTCGTAGGTTTCAATGGCCTGTTGCAGCCAGGCCAATTTCTTTTCGGGTGTCAGGGGCAACTCGGCCAGCAGCCGGTAACAATCGGCGCGTTCGCTGTAATGGATGGTGTCCGGGTCAATGCTTTCGGCGCACGCAAGAACCTCCAGCAAGAAATCCCTGACAAAACTTTCCGGGTCGTCGTCGGGTTCTATTTTGTCGCAAACCCAATCATGATGCCAGACGGCAAACATGGAAAGGTGGGCTTCCACCAGTTCGGTTTTGTGCGCCTCAAGCTGGGCGGGCGAAAGCCGTTGCGCCAACCCATACAGGCTTCCCAAATTGTTGTCCCCCAATTTTTCTGCAATCTCGGCACTTATGTCCCCGTCGTATTCCATTTGTATATTGTCTTCCATGCGTGTAAAACAATGATTTCGGTTTGCCAGGCGTTCATGCAAAACGCCTTTGTTTTCGCAGGCGGGTTTCGCCTTTTTGAAAGATACTGTTTTGCGAAGGTTCTTCAACCGGCAGCCTTTTCAATCAGCTTCCGCAAAATCTCCTGCGCGGCGGTGGCAATCACCGTTCCCGGCCCGAAAATGCCCTGCACCCCAGCTTGGTACAGAAACGCATAGTCCTGCGGCGGAATCACGCCCCCGGCCACAACCATGATATCGTCGCGGCCCAGTTTCTTCAGTTCGGCAATCAACTGCGGAACCAATGTTTTGTGGCCCGCCGCCAACGACGATGCACCAACGATATGCACGTCGTTTTCGGCGGCTTGGCGGGCGGTTTCTTCGGGGGTTTGGAACAGCGGGCCGATGTCCACATCAAAGCCCAAGTCGGCAAACGAGGTGGCGATCACCTTTGCGCCCCGGTCGTGGCCGTCTTGGCCCATCTTGGCAACCATGATGCGCGGGCGGCGGCCTTCCAAGGCGGCAAACGCATCAGACATTTTACGGGCTTCGCGGAAATTCTGGTCTTGCGCGGCTTCGTGCATATACACGCCCGATATGGATTTGGTGACGGCTCTGTAACGCCCGAATGCGGTTTCCATGGCCGAGGATATTTCGCCCAGCGTGGCGCGGGCACGGGCGGCCTCGATGGCCAAGGCGAGCAGATTGGAAGGATGCCCGACAACCTCACCCCCCGGCCCCCTCTCCTGCTGAGAGGGGGTGAAAAAACCACTTCTTTGTGAGGCAAGATTTTGCCTGACAGTTTCCAAGATTTTTTCCAAATCATAGGTTACTTCTTCGTTTGTGAAACGAATCACTTTGAACCCCTTCTCACTCAAAAGCATGGTGCGGTATTCATCATATTGCGGGCTGTCAAAATCCTGATGAACGCTGCCATCCACTTCTATGATTAGCCGTTTATCTATCTGAATAAAATCCACTATGAAGGTGTCAATTGAATGCTGCCTTCTGAATTTATAACCATCCAGTTTCTTATCTCTCAAAGCCTGCCATAGAACATCTTCTGTCAAAGTCGGGTTTTTCCTGTTTTCGCGGGCAAACGCTTTGAGTGTTTTCCAATTCTGGTAATCAGTTGTGTGAAAATTAGCCTTGACCTCACCCCCCCTCCCCTCTCCTGCTGAGAGGGGAGCAAAGGCTCCTTTTTTTTCACCCCTCTCAGCAGGAGAGGGGCCGGGGGTGAGGTTGTTTCGTGCGGCCTCTGTAATCCGCCCTAAAATGCTCTGTACCACGTCATTGTTCCGTCCGGCCTTTACTTTTTGCAGCCTTGTGAGTTGTCCGTCGCGCACGGCGGCGTTGTCCACTTCCAGCAGGTCAATGTCGGTGGCAGTGGCGGGTTTCAGGTAATTCACGCCTACTATTTTGTCGCGGCCCGCGTCAATGCGGGCTTGCTTGCGGGCGGCAGCTTCCTCGATGCGGAGTTTGGGCAAGCCCTCGGCAATGGCTTTGGTCATGCCGCCCATCGCCTCCACTTCTTCAATCAATTGCCACGCTTTTTCGGCCAGTTCGTTGGTTAGGTATTCCACGTAATGGCTGCCGCCCCACGGGTCAACGGTCTGGGTGACAGCGGTTTCATCGCGGATGAACAATTGTGTGTTGCGGGCGATGCGTGCCGAAAAATCGGTGGGCAGTGCCAGTGCCTCGTCCAGCGCGTTGGTGTGCAGCGACTGCGTACCACCCAGCACGGCGGCCATGGCTTCGATAGTTGTGCGGGCCACGTTATTAAACGGATCTTGCGCGGTCAGGCTCCATCCCGACGTTTGGCAGTGCGTCCGCAAGGCCAGCGACTTGTCGCTTTTCGGATTGAATTGCTTCACAATCTTGGCCCAGAGCAGCCGTCCGGCGCGCAACTTGGCGATTTCCATAAAATGGTTCATGCCGATGGCCCAGAAAAACGACAGGCGCGGCGCAAAATCGTCAATCGCGATGCCCGCCGCCAAGCCGGTACGCAGGTATTCCAAGCCGTCGGCCAATGTGTAGGCCAGTTCCAAGTCGGCGGTGGCTCCGGCTTCCTGCATGTGGTAGCCCGAAATGGAAATGGAGTTGAATTTGGGCATGAAACGCGACGTGTACGCAAAAATATCGGCCACGATGCGCATACTCGGCTCGGGCGGGTAGATGTACGTGTTGCGCACCATGAATTCCTTCAGAATGTCGTTCTGGATGGTTCCGCTGAGTTGGTCGGGCCGCACGCCCTGCTCCTCGGCGGCCACGATGTAAAACGCCAGGATGGGCAGCACCGCACCGTTCATGGTCATCGAAACCGACATTTTATCAAGCGGAATCTGTTCGAAAAGGATTTTCATATCCTCCACCGAGTCAATGGCCACGCCCGCCTTGCCCACATCGCCCTCCACGCGCGGATGGTCGGAGTCGTAGCCCCGGTGCGTGGCGAGGTCAAAGGCCACGGAAAGTCCCGTTTGCCCGGCGGCCAAGTTGCGCCGGTAAAATGCGTTGGAAGCCTCGGCGGTGCTGAACCCGGCGTATTGGCGCACCGTCCACGGCTGGGTGGTGTACATGGGCGCGTACGGTCCGCGCAAAAATGGCGGCTTGCCCGCCCCGAAATTCAGGTGGGGAAACAGTATGTTTCCAAAACCCAAAACCGGCGGTATGCCGATGCCTTCGGCGGTTTGGAAATCGCCTTGGGGCGCAACCGGTTCAGCCGCTATTTTGGACAGGTTTTCTTGAATGTCGGAATATGTTATTTTTGAAAAATCAGGTTTCATAATAATTGTTTTTATCCATGCATTTAGAAGCTAATTGAAAATTCTATTGCCGGAATTGCTATTTCTTACAGTATTTCTTGATTAACTCGGCTGTTGTATTAATACCACCTAATTCCCTTGATTTTTGCAAGTTGACGCATACTTTTTCAAATTTCTTCTGTTCGATATAGACAAGTGCTTTGTGATAATATGCGACAAAGTTTTCTGGCCGCAACTTAATTGCAGCATTTATTAAATCAAGAGCTTCACTGAGTGTCCCCAGTTTCAGATACGAATATCCCTTATTGTTTAGTGCTGCGCTTTTCATTGCGGCATCTTCGGCGAACTTATAAGATTTATCTGCATAGACAATAGCTTCCTTATAAGCTCCAGACTGGTTTTTATCATAAGCAATATTATTTAAGGCACCTGCATTATTTGAATCAATAGATAGGATTTGAGTAAAATAGTCGATTGACTGCTCGTAATTGCCTAAGTCACCATATAAGCATCCTATGGTATTAAGTGCGGCAATATTGATAGGAAGGATATTTATGGAAACTACTAATTTGTAATTGCTTATGGCAGAGTCCATGGCTGTTTCGTCACTGGAAATAAGATTCTCAAAAGCATAACCCTTAATATATAACAAATTTGCTCTTACAGAATCATCTATTGATTCATTGCCAGCCTTTAACGCTGAGTCAATTCTTCCTATTGCAGCGCGATACTGCTGTTTTTGCGTTTGCTCATGTACTTCTTGAATAAATTCATACTGAGCAGACAAAGAGCATACCGAGCACAAGTAAACAAAAACGATAAGCAGTATTTTGGGTGGTTCCATAATAAAACTGAATAAATAATTATATTTGTAGACGTGGGCTAATAAAATTGGGAATATTTTTAAACAAACATAGTGATTATTTGGAAGGATGTTATGGCAAAAGCAACCGTTCCCACGCCGCCTTCGCCAACTGATGCGTCAAATTCTCAATCAAATACGAACCGGCTCCCATGTCCGTCACTTTGTCAAAATACGATTCTTTCTTCAAAACTGCCGACACATTCCGGGCAATGCGTCGCGCCAAAATAGTATCTTTTTCGGAAGCCAAACCCCCGCCATTCACCGTCAGTGCGTCGCAGCCGCCGATGATGGCCGACATGGCTTGCGTGGTGTTGGAAATCAGGTTTTTGTGCGGCTCGGTTTCGGGCGCAATGGCGTTGGCGGTGCGGGCATGGATGAACACGTTCACCAGGTTCAGGCTTTCGTCATACAACTGCCCTATTTGCCACCACAGCAGCCGCAACGCCCGCAGCTTGGCGATTTCCATGAAATAATCGTTTTCCACATCCACCACAAAGCCGACTTGCGGCAATGTTTGCGTGGCGGCAACGCCATATTCTGCCAATTGATTCACCAGCCGGGTGGCCGCCTGCAACTGGTTGGCCAGCAGCACGCTTTGCGGCAGTGCGAATGTTTCCATCTCACTATCGCCGTCGCTGAACGATTCGCCGACCGGCCCGATCATCAGCGAATGGAAATAGGGGGTTTGGGCTTTTTCAACCATACTATTTTGGAAGGCGGCGGCAAATGCGTTTCTGGCAGATTCATCCAACACCAAATCCCAGATGGCAATTTCCTCAAACGTGATGCCGCCCATTGCATTTGCGGTTTCCGCCCCGGATTGCGCGAGGTAACCGTTCAGATTTGCAAAATCCGTTTGGCGCATCTGGAAAAAAACGGGCGTTTGCAGCGGCGAAAGCTGGTGCAGCAACACTTGAAAATTGAACAGATGTTCTTTTGTAACACCGCCGCCCACCATCGGTTTGCCGCCCGGCCGGTTCAATAGATCAAATTCCACAGCATCGGCTCCTTGCGCCAAGGCTTCGCGGGCTTGCTCGTTGGCGGTTTTTTCGTCGTACACCGCAATGGGTTTCACGTTCATCCAGCCGGTGGTTTGCTTGGTTTGCGCCAAAAGGCGGTGGAATCCTTGCAGGTATTCCAAGCCAACCATGTCTTCGGGCGTGTAGAACGGCAGGATTTCCAAGCCCGGCTCAGGATTCCGGACAAGTTGCCGGTCGTAGAAAGCCAGTTTTTCGGCTTCCGTTTCCGCTTTTATCGTCTTGACAATCAATTGTTTCCATTCGGCGTTGGTCATGCCCGGAAATTCGTCGAAGCGCATAATTTTTCCGTATGAATGTGAAATGTGCGCTAAAGTACCGCCTTCCGTTGGAAACATTCAAGGGTTTTGGTAAAGTTGCAAACCACTACGGACGGGCATACTTTTTTGCCAATCCACCCGACACACACCAGACCTCACAAAACAATTTGCGCCACCCATGGAACACCTTTTCACCACCGAATCCATCATCAGTATGCTCACGCTCACGCTCTTGGAGATAGTGCTGGGCATCGACAACATCATTTTCGTTTCCATTATTTCGGCCCGCCTGCCCAAAGACCAGCAATCCAAGGCCCGCAACATCGGTTTGGCCTTGGCCTTGGCCTTGCGGCTGCTGCTGCTGTTCGGCATCCAGTGGCTCATTGGCCTCGACGAGCCGTGGTTCAGCCTTTTCGGCAAATCCTTCACGGGCAAGGATGTGATTCTGCTCGGCGGCGGGTTGTTTCTGATTGGCAAAAGCGTTTCTGAAATTCACGGCAAACTGGAAGGAGAGGAGCTGGCAGCAACCCAAGCAACCGCCAAATCAAACACGCTATCGTGGATTATCGCCCAAATCGCGCTGGTGAACTTGGTGTTTTCGTTCGATTCCATCCTGACCGCCATCGGCTTGGTCAAGGATGTTACCATCATGGTTATAGCCGTGGTGGTGTCGTCGGTGGTGATGGTGGTTTTTTCCAAAGCCGTGAACAACTTCATCAGCCGCCACCCCACTTTCAAAATCCTGGCCTTGTCGTTCCTGATCCTGATCGGCTTCCTGCTGGCCATGGAAGCCTTCGGCTCGCACATTGACAAGGGCTACGTGTATTTTGCCATGGCATTTGCGGTGGTCATTGAGATCATCAATATGCAAATCCGCAAGAAATCGGTTCCCGTGAAGCTGCACACCCCGGTATTGGAAAGCACCCCGATCTCCGAAAGCGGCGCGAAATAGTATCTTCCGAAAACGCCAAACCCCTTTGAGCAAAACTCCCCCTTCGGAGGTTGGGTGGCCGCGAAAATCCGTAACTTGCGCGCTTCAAAACCACCTTTTGTATGGCCGGAAAACGCAACGCCGCTCTTGTTTTCATCTTCATCACCCTGCTCATTGATGTCATTGGTTTCGGAATCATCATTCCGGTAATGCCCAAACTCATCCGCCAGCTCACGGGCGGCACCTTGAGCGATGCCTCGCGCTATGGCGGCTGGCTGCTGTTTTCGTACGCGGTGATGCAGTTCATTTTCTCCCCGATTTTGGGCGGCCTCAGCGACCAGTATGGCCGCAGGCCGGTGCTGCTGTTCGCGCTGTTCGGCTTCGGTATTGACTACCTGTTCCTCGGTTTTGCGCCTACCATCGGCTGGCTGTTTGCTGGGCGCATTGTGGCGGGCATCACGGGTGGCAGTTTCACCACGGCCGGGGCTTACATTGCCGACGTGAGCGAACCCGAAAAACGCGCCCAGAATTTCGGCATCATCGGGGCGGCATTCGGCTTGGGCTTCATCATCGGCCCGGCTTTGGGTGGCATTCTGGGGCAGTATGGCGCGCGGATGCCATTTTTTGCGGCGGCGGGTTTGGCATTGCTCAACTGGCTGTACGGTTATTTCATATTGCCCGAATCGCTGAAGCCCGAAAACCGCCGCAAGTTCGAATTGAAACGCGCCAACCCGGTGGGGGCGTTGCTGCAACTGCGGCGTTATCCGGTCATCATCGGCCTGATAGCTTCCCTTATCTGCATTTATACTGCCGTACACGCCGTGCAGGGCACGTGGACGTACTACACCATGGAAAAATTCAAGTGGAATGAAGCCTGGGTGGGTTACTCGCTGAGTTTTGTGGGGCTGATGGCGGCCTTGGTGCAGGGCGTGCTGAACCGAATCATGATCCCAAAGCTGGGCGAGAAGCGGGCGGTTTTCATAGGCTTGTCTTTCTATGTGCTTGGTTTACTGTGCTTTGCCTTTGCCAGCCAAGGCTGGATGATGTTCGCGTTCATGGTTCCTTACGCGTTGGGCGGCCTGGCCGGGCCGTCGCTGCAAGGCATTATTTCCAATCAAGTACCCGCCAACGAGCAGGGCGAGTTGCAAGGCGGCCTCAACAGCCTGATCAGCGTCACGTCCATTATCGGGCCGTTGCTGATGACCAACTTGTTCGGTTATTTCACCTCGGCCAAGGCTCCGGTTTATTTTCCGGGTGCGCCGTTTGTCATGGGTGCTTTCCTGACCGCCCTGAGTATTGTGCTGGCTATCAATCCGTTGAAAAAGATGCCCGAAAAACCGGCATCGCACTAACAGCCCAAACCCGCCCCGCCGTGACTATTCTCCGCCCCGTCATTTGCCGGTTGCTTGCCCTCTGCTGGCTTTCGGCGGCGGCGCAGGACATTCCCATCGGGGCGTGGCGCATCCATGCGGCTTACGGCTCGGCGCAAACGGTGGCAGTGGCCCAGAATCGCGTGTATGCGGGTGCGCCGGGCAGCTTTTTTGCCTATGAAACTGATTCCCGGCAAGCCACGCCGCTCTCCAAGTTGGACGGTTTCAGTGGCACCGCCGTGAGCCGCGTGGCCTATGAACCCCAGACACAGACGCTGGTTGTTGCCTACAACAACGGTACGATTGATTTTTTGCAGAACAATAACCTGTTCACCATCAGCGATGTAGCCAACCAAAATAGTATCGCCACCGGCAAGCAAACCTCCCATATCTTGCTGCAAGGCCGGATGGCCTATCTGGCTTACGATTTTGGTGTGGTGGTGCTGGACTTGGACAAACGCCAAATCCGCGAGACCTACCGGAATCTGGGCGGCGGCGGCTCGGCGATTCGCGTTTCGGGCACGGCGATTTCGGGCAACCGGATTTTTCTGGCCACCGAGCAAGGTGTTCTGGTTGGTTCATTATCAGTCAATTTGCAGGATTTCAACAACTGGCGCATCGTGCCCGTGACCGAAGGCGTGCCCGGTGGTGCGGCGCGGCACGTGGCCAGCCATGCCGGGCAAGTGTACGCCGCTTTTGCCAGCCAAGGTGTTTTCCGGCTGGAAGGCAACCGGTGGCAGCAAGTGGCCGACCTGCCCACCGAACCGGTTTTGTTTTTCAAGGAATCGCGGCAAAAACTGCTCATCGGCTACCGCAATAAAATAGTATGTTTTGAAAACGCCAAACCCGCCACTACAATTACGCATCCGCTGATTGCGTTGCCGCAGGAAGCCGAATACGATGCCGCCGGAAAACTCTGGATTGCCGATGCCGCCAACGGACTGGTCAGCGATACGGAAGGCGGTTTCCGGGCGTATGCACCCAACGGAACGGCTACCAATACTTTCCAGCGGCTGGCACGCTGGCAAAACAACGTGGTTGCGCTACCCGGCGGCTACACCGGCAACTTTGCACCGCGCCGCGACTCGGCGGGTTTCAGTGTATTCACCGCCAACGGTTGGCAAAATAGTATGTTTGGGAATGGCCAAACCCCGTTGCAAATCCCGAAGACAACCGACTTGCTGTCAGCGACTTACAATCAGGTCACGCAGGAATTTTACATCGGTTCGTTTGGCGGCGGCTTACTGGTGCGCAGGCCGGATGGCACGTGGCAGCCCGTGCGCGAACCCAACGCCCCGCCCGCCAGTAGCCAAATCGCCGGTTTGGCCGCCGGTGCGGATGGTACGCTTTGGGCGGCAATCTATGGCGCGGCTCCGGGTCAGGCTTCGCTGTATGTGCGCACGCCTGAAGGCGCGTGGCGCGGTTTCACTTTCGGCAATTTCACGGCGCGGCAACCCGTTTCGCTGCTCTTGGACGATAATGGCTACGGGTGGATGCCCTTGGCGGCGGGCGGAATCTGGGTTTTTGATGCCGCAAACAATCGCGGCAAGCTGCTCACCACCGCTTCGGGGCAAGGCGGCCTGCCCGACAGCCGCGTGTATGCGCTGGCAAAAGACGCACAGGGGCAGATTTGGGGAGGAACAGGACGCGGTGCGGCGTATTTTTTCAATGCCAGCGAAGTGTTCGGCAACCAGCCGATTGATGCCATCACGCCGGTTTTCGAGGGGCGGCAACTGCTTCGTGATGAGGCGGTTACAGCTTTGCGTGTGGACGGCGGCAACCGCAAATGGTTTGGAACGCGCAATGGGGCCTGGCTCTTTGATGCCGACGTTGTGCGGCAGTTGGCGCATTTTACCATCCGCAACACGCCGCTGCTGTCGGATAATATCATTGACTTAGAAATACAACCGGTTACGGGCGAGGTTTTTTTCGCCACCGATGCCGGACTGGTCTCGTACCGGGGCGCGGCCACCGAAGCCACGCCCGAACACGGCAATGTGCAGGTGTTTCCCAATCCGGTGAGGCCGGGATTCGAGGGAATCGTTGGCATTTCGGGCTTGGCGGCCAATTGCACCGTCAAGATTACCGATGCCGCCGGACGGCTGGTATTCCAGACCCGCGCCAACGGCGGCACCGCCACTTGGAACGTGCGCGATTACCGGAACCGCCGCGCCGCATCGGGCGTGTACCTCATCTTTTCCTCAAGCGATGATGGTACGGAGAAATTCGTGGCCAAGATGGCGGTGATTAAGTGAGCAGCCCCCCAACCCCAAAGGGGGAAAGCCCCACCCCGTCCCTCCCCGAAGGAGAGGAGTAAAAAATAGTATGTTTTGAAAACCCAAAACCCGCCCGGTTGAAAAACACCGCTGGCGCGAGATTCGTATCTCGTGCCGGTCATGCAGGCAGATTCCTATCTGCCGGAACCTGTCTGCAAGTTAACCACGCCGAGATAAGAATCTCGGAAAATGCGCGGCACGAGATGGGAATCTCGCGCCAGTTGTTTCTCGTAATGTCAAAAGCTACCTCCTTTAGAGGGTTAGGGGAGGCCGCCTTTTTTTCGTACCTTTATCGTATGCTCCACAAGACGCGCGGCATCGTGATAAATTACATCCGCTACCGCGAAACCTCCATCATCGTCAAAATCTACACCGAGGAATTCGGCTTGCAGACCTACATTGAAAACGGTGTTCGGAGTGCCAAGGGCAAAAATAAAATCGCGCTGTTCCAGCCGCTCACGCTACTTGACTTGGTGGTGTATCACCGCGACACTGCGGGCATCATGCGGCTGTCGGAAATCAAATGCAACGCGCCTTTTGCCACGCTGCCCTACCAGTTTGTCAAGTCGGGCATCGGCTTGTTTCTGAGCGAGGTTTTCAATAAATCGCTGAAAGAGGAAGCGGCCAATCCGCCGCTTTTCCATTTCCTGCACCATTCCATCCTGTTGCTGGATCAACAGACCGAGCATTTTGAGAATTTCCCGATCCACTTCCTGCTGCATTTTGCGCAATACTTAGGTTTTGCGCCATCCGAAGCCAAAGAAGTGTTTGCGCAATTGGAGGAATTCCAGTTGCTCACCTACGCCAAAGAAGACGAAAAGCCGTTTGACGAACTGATACAGGCTTCCTATGACCAGCACATTGTGTTAAACGGTACGCAACGGCGGCGCATTTTGGAATACACGTTGATGTTTTACCGGTTGCACATTGACAATTTCGGCGAATTGCGTTCGCTGCCTATCTTGCGCGAGTTGCTGGCCGGGTGAGAAATGCCCGGCTCCGAAAGGAGCAAAAAGAACGCGTCTGAATCAGGATTTTCTGGATTAAGCGGAAAAACAGGATTCCATCTTTTATCCTGAAAATCCCTGAATCCAACCAATCATGATTCAGACAAAATAGTATGTTTCAAAACAGCCAAACCCGCCCGTCACAAAAAACCCATCTTTCGGGTTGTGGCAGGCTTTCAAAATAGTATCTTCTAATGAACCAAAACCCCCTGATCCGAAAAGGAACCCCCGCCGACATTCCGGCCATGCTGCGGCTGGTGCGCGAACTGGCCGAATACGAAAAAGCGGCGCACGAAGTGGAAAACACCGAAGCCCGGATGCTGGAAGATGGCTTTGGCGCGAACCCGCTTTACGGTCTGATTGTGGCCGAAACAGCAGGCGAAATCGTGGGCATTGCCGTTTATTATTTCCGATATTCCACTTGGAAAGGCAAACGGCTGTATCTTGAAGACATTGTGGTTACCGAAACGCTGCGCGGCAAAGGCATTGGCAGGCTGCTTTTTGATGCCACGATGCGGGTTTCGATGGAAACCGGTTGCAGCGGAATGCTGTGGCAGGTGCTGGAATGGAACGCGCCAGCCATTCGCTTCTATGAGAAATACGACGCGCATTTTGACGGCGAATGGATCAATTGCAGCCTGAACCGTGCCGAAATAGAAGCAAAAATCCCGCAATTGTGGTAGTGGTGGCTCGGCTCCGGGTTATGCCGTTATTGTTTGGCAGCAAAATCCCGGTTTATTTTCCGTAGCTTTGCACCCGCATTTTCCAAGACACTCCATCCGATAACATACTTTTCCATGAGTTTACAATGTGGCATTGTGGGCTTGCCAAACGTTGGCAAATCCACGCTTTTTTCGGCCCTGACCAATATCCAGAACGTGGCCGCCAACTACGAATTTGCCACCATTGACCCCAATATCGGCATTGTGAACGTGCCCGACGAACGGCTTGAGATTCTGGAGCAAATTGTAAACCCGCAACGGTTGCTGCCCGCCACCATTGAATTCGTGGACATTGCCGGACTGGTAAAAGGAGCCAGCAAGGGCGGCGGCCGGGGCAACGGTTTTCTGGCCAATATCCGCGAGGTAGATGCCCTGACGCACGTGGTTCGGTGCTTCGACGACCCGAATGTGGTGCGTTCGGTGGGGCCGATCAATCCGGTTTCGGATAAGGAAACCATTGAATTTGAGTTGCAACTCAAGGATTTGGAATCGGTGGAAAAGAAAATCGCCAAGACCGAACGCACCGCCAAGGCGGGAGATGCCGCTGCCAAAAGTGAACTTGCGGTGCTGCAACAATACCGCGAAACGCTGCTGCAAGGCAAAAATGCCCGGAGTTTGGATATTCCGGACGACGACAAAAAAGCCGTGGCCGACCTGTTTCTGCTCACGCTCAAGCCGATGATGTACGTGGCCAATGTGGACGAGAAGCACCTGCACGAAGACAACGACTATGTGAAATCGCTGCGTGAGGCGGTGAAAGGCGAAGGCGCACTGGTGCTGCGCATCTGCGCCGCGCTGGAAGCCCAGATTGCTGAAATCTCGGATGCCGACGAAAAACAGATGTTTCTGGACGAATACGGACTCAAGGAATCAGGCTTGAGCCAGATGATTCGGGCGGGCTACAGCCTGCTTGATTTGATCACGTATTTTACCGCTGGCGAAAAGGAAGTGCGGGCCTGGACTATCAGCAAGGGTTGGAAGGCTCCGCAAGCCGCCGGGGTAATCCACTCCGATTTTGAACGGGGTTTCATCCGCGCCGAAGTCATTAAAATGACTGATTACCAGCATTATAAAACCGAAGCCGCCTGCCGCGAAGCCGGAAAACTCGCCGTGGAAGGCAAGGAATACACGGTAGCCGACGGCGATATCATGCACTTCCGGTTTAATGTGTAACAAGCCTGTGCAAGCCTCCTTGGGAAGAGTTTTTTTTTAACGGGCGGGTTTGGGCTTTTGGGGAGATACTATTTTGAAAAGCGTAGTCGGACTTTTCAAGTCCGACGGTGAAGGCGCAGTGATTTCAGGGTTTGAGGGTTTTGAAAGATACTATTCTGCCGGTATGCTTCTGGCTGCCTGAATCATCCGGTTAATTCCATCCTCCACTGAAATGAGCGGCTTCCCCAGTATTCTCTTCATTTTCTCATTATCCGGCTTGCGGCGCGTCATGTCTCCTTCGGGCAGTGGCGGCAAATGCACTATTTTTGACCGGGAACGGGTCTGTTCCACCACTTTTTGAGCCAGTTCCAGAATGCTTACTTCCTCGTCATTGCCAATATTCACGATGTCGTTGACGTACTTGTTTTCGTAGAAAATTCGCGTGGTTGCCTCAATATTATCATCAATGTAACAGAATGTACGGCTTTGGCTGCCATCGCCGTAAATAGTCAGATCTTCGTTTTTCAGTGCCGACTGAATAAACTTAGCCATCACGAAATCGGTGCTTTGGTCAGGCCCGTAGGTATTGAAAAACCTGAATATCGTGTAATCCAAATCATATTCCTGCTTATAGGATTTCAAAAATGCCTCTCCCACATTTTTCACAATCGCGTAGGGCAGCCGTGAATTGAGCGGCGTGGTGTGTTCGTTTTGCGGAAACTCCACCGGCTCGCCATACACTTCGGACGAGGACGAATAAAAAACGCGTTTCACGCCCGTATTCTTAGACAGATCGAGTATGTTCTTGATGCCCTGAATATCCTCCAGCACCTTCACCGGATTGGCCAATGTGCGTTGCACGCCTACCAAGGCCGCATAGTGAAAAATATATTCCGGTCGGAATGAGAAAACCAACGCCGCAATGTCTTCGTATTGGTTTACATTGCATTTGACGAATTTCCAATTGCCAGAATCCCCGGAAGGAAGTTTTCCGGCATTGCCAGTAACAAAATTATCAGCAATGACAATTTGGTTTTCCGCATTTTCAATCAGCTTTTTGGCCAAACTGCCGCCCACATTGCCAGCCCCACCCGTAATCAATATTTTTCGCATATGGTTGTACCGTTCCGGCCGATCTCAAAGGATGTGTTTCAAGGATGCCCAAAATCTTCGGCGGCTAACCACGGCTGGCCGCGACGTGAAAGCTTTCCAAAGATAGGCGATTACTTCCTTGCGATGCTTTTTGGTTAGGGCCAAATGCAGGGCAATATACGTGTGCGCATTTGCAATGAGCAGGCTTCTGTACGGTGCGTACTTACCGGCCGAAACAGGATCCGCAAACAGATGTTGAATGAAAGCCTTCTGTCGGCGAATCAATGCGTCTTTGTTAATGACCAATACACTGCGGGCATCGTGGTTGATTACAGTGGAAGTAATCGTATTGTCATACAAAACCGGATACCGTGCCGCCAGCCGAAGCCAAAGTTCATAATCTTCGGAAGCCGACAAAATTCGATCTTCATTAAAAGGATGTTGTAAAACAATGTCTCGGCGCAGAAAGACACCGTTACAGCTTAGAACATTACCATGGATAAGTTTGCTATTCAAGTCTTTGCCTTGCAAATGGTTGGTTTCCGATAGCAAGTTCCCTTCGCTATCCTTGGTGTCATAACCCAAATGAAATATTTCCGGTTGGCTAAACCTGTTAAGTGTTGTAAAGGCGGTTTGCAGATGGCCGGGATATGCCACATCATCTGAATCGAAAAAATTCACATACGTACCTTTGGCAAGCCTGGCTCCGAAATTGCGGGCGGCGGCACGTTCGGCATTGTTTTTTTGGTGATAGCTTGTTTTACCGCCCACAAAATTTTTCATTACCTCCGCTGTGCTGTCAGTGCTGCCATCGTCCACTACGATGATTTCAAAATCATTAAATACCTGGTCAAGGAGCGACCGGATAGTTTTTCCGATGAATCCGGCTCGGTTGTAAGTGGGGATGATGACGGAGAAAAAAGGAAATTCATTTTCCATATAATTGCTTCAATCGTTGAATCATCAGGTCGAGTCCGAAAATACTCTGCACACATTCACGGCCATTACCGGCAATGGTTTCCATTCGTTGCTTTTCATTCAGGACACATTCAAAAGCCCGCAAAATAGTATCCGAATCCTGAAAGGGCACTACCAGCGCGTTTTTCCCGTCTTCCACAAACTCCGCCGCCACACCCGACAGTGTGAACACCGACGGCACACCCGCCGCCAATGCTTCCACGTACGTTTGCCCGAACGCTTCAATTTCAGGGTTGACAGGCACGTGGACAAATATATCAAACAAACCGTACAATGAATACAAATCCTCCTCAAAGGGTATTTCGGTGTAGCTTCCGGGTGGCAGTTGCCGCAGCAGTTGTTGTATTTCCGGTTTGTAATTGCCGTTGGCGTTTGCCAGCAGTAGTTTGGCATCGGGGTGGCTGCCAAGCAGTTGCGCAAATGCTGGAATGACGTATTGCAAACCTTTCAGTTCGATGTAACGCGATATGGTGCCAATGACCGGATATTTGCCCGCCGTGCCGTATTTTTCCCGCATTTCGCGCACTTTTTCAGGATTGGGATTGCCAAACGCAGCCAAATCGAAGCCATGGTGTATTAAGGTGATTTTATCGGGCGGCACATTCTCCTTTTCAATTAATACACGGCGCACATTTTCGCTGATGGCTACAATGTCGGTTGCCAAGTAGTTGATGCCCCGGTCGTAATAAACGGCGCGGGGAAAATACTGGTGGTGAAATGTAGCGTAATGCCGCGTGTAGATCCGTTTTTTTATTCCGGCGAGTTTCCCGGCAACCAAGCCGGCCACGTTGGCATCAAACAGGTGGCAGTGGATGGTTTGGATGCGATTTGCTTTCAGGAAACGGCAAATTTGAAAAATGGCGTTGGGCAGGTCTTTTTTGCCCCGGTAAGTGATGCGCGAAAATAGTATCTTTTTTTTGATCAAAACCCGCTCCAATGCTGAATCACTTGGATTGAGCAAGATAAAGGACAATTCGAACGGCGGCACGTCCAAATACTCGGCAATCCACTCGAATGCGAGTGCCTTGTCAATGTTAGAGATAATGTAAGTGACTCTGGTCATACCTGTTTGCTTTGCGTGCTTCTGGCAAGAATTTTTTTGCGCACGTCCAAAAAAAACAGGTATGCCAAAAGCACCATGAAAGGTTCGGCATAAAAACGCCAGCGTTCACCCACAAAGAAAATGAGGGTGAGGCCATAACAGGCCATCACTGGGGCGATAATAATCACGTACCGCATAATTTGCGGCGGATCATCAGAACCGAAAATGCGTTTCCGCACCGAAAACACGAAAAAACCGAGGGTTCCCAAGTGTGCAAACAGCAAAAATAGATTTATGCGGTGGTTCATGAAATTGTAAGGCAGCAAATAGATAGCTGTTTTCCGGGCTATCAGTTCTACTTCTTTCAACGGATTTTCCCTGATAAATCTCCATCCCTGGCTTGCATAAAAATCAAGTTCCTGCTTCTCATCCAGACGTACCAAATCATGGGCAGATGCGAACATCCGCATCATTTCCTTGTCTTTAGCGTGTTCCTGCCAGATACCCGGATACCAACTGCCCCGCGCATACCAATTATGGCCTTGGAAAAATTCTAAACCGGCTTGCGATGACAGGAATGGCTTCCCAAAATCTTCATAATGCACATATAAAACCGGCAAATGAGCCAGAAAGATGAAAATGCCCGAAACCAACATCAATCGGACTCCCATCGGTCTTGTCCGGTATCTGAAAAACAAATAGCTGGCAATTATTGCACAAATTATAAACAGAACCACCCACACAAACAGCGCGTGAGGGCGCATCAGGCAGGCAAAGGTGATGGCAACAGATAAAGCGATAATGCGCACAACAGATATTTTTTCCGTAAGGCTTGCAAGCAATCCGGCAATAAAAATAACTACTATTGGCCCCGCCATTTTCTCACCCACCGTAATGTCCATAAAGATGAATACCGAAGGATATGCCGCGTACACCATTGTGCATATTTTTGCGTGAACCCCGGCAGCGAAAAAACCGCACAACCGGTAAAAGGCAAAAATAGAGAGGGGGTACACCAAAACCTGAACCAGAAATGTAAAAAGCCCGAACCAGTACATATATCCTTGCGCCAGCGGATTGCCGCGTTGCATATTTCCGGTATCCATGACTGCCCGAATTGGATTCAGCCGGTTGTATAACGGAATGCCGAGCACGTGCAAAAAGATATTGAATTTAGGCCGGAAAGCGGTCTTGTACGTTTGAAATTCCCGGAACTGAGGGCGACCGAAATGATTGTCGGCCAAGAAACCTTGTCCGTTCAGGTAATACATGGCAGTACGAGCCATTTCGTATTCATCACCGCTGAAAATGGCACTGTAATCCTTGCGCCATTGCCAATCCACGCCGGTGGCCAACTGCCGGCTTCCATCGTATTCTACCTGCGCAAACAGGCTTAGGGCTATTTTGCACCCGATTATGATACTGGCGATAATAAAAAAATAACGGTCTATTAAGTGACGGGCTTGACGCAGCATCTGCATGGTAAACAGTGAAATACAAAAAAAGTAAAATCTTCAAATGAATTGTCATATTACCTGCCTTGCGCCTGCTGCAAGCAAGGGGTCAATTTTTGTGGTAGCAACAAGTGCCATCTGAAACGCAAAATAGTATGTTTTGAAAACACCAAACCCGCCAAATGAAAAATTTCCATGAACAAGTCTTATACTTGTTCCCATTAGAACGCATTTACCAACCCAGCCACATACGTCACCTCCTCATCCGTCAGTTCGGCATACATGGGCAGGCTCAGGCAATGATCGGATAAATATTCGGCATTCGGAAAATCGCCTTTTTTGTGGTTTAAGTGCGCATACGCCTTTTGCAGGTGGCACGGAACCGGATAATGGATACCCGGAAAAACACCGTTTTCATTCAGGTACTTCATCAACCCGTCGCGGTTTTCGGTTGTGACAACAAACAGGTGATGCACCGATTCGGCAAAATCCGGTTGGTGCTGCATTCGGATGGCCGGGTTTCGGATATTCCGGAGATAGTATTTTGCTATTTCCCGTCGGCGGGCATTCCATGCTTCCAAGTAGTTGAGTTTCACGTTCAAGACCGCCGCCTCCAAACCGCCCATCTGGCTGCTGAAACCGATTTCGTCGTGATAATATTTTTCCGTTGAGCCGTGGTTGCGCAGGCTCCGCAAACGTCGGGCATACGCTTCATTGTTGGTGGTGATGCCGCCGCCCGCCCCGTAAGTGCCCAGGTTTTTGCCCGGATAAAAACTGAAGCACGCCATTTCTCCCAAACTTCCCACGCGCCTGCCTTTGTATTCAGCTCCGTGCGCCTGCGCCGCATCCTCGATGAAATACAGGTTGTGGCGGTCGGCAATCGCCTTGATGGCATCCGCATCACAGGGCTGGCCGTACAGGTGAACGCCCACAATGGCCTTGGTATGGGGCGTGATGTTGGCTTCGATTTGTGGCGCATCCAGTTGCCATGTGTCGGCGGTGCAATCCGTGAAAACGGGCATTGCACCCACGTAAGATGCCGCCCAAGCCGTGGCAATAAACGTGTTGGCCGGCATAATCACCTCATCGCCACGGCCAATATCCAGCGTGAGCATGGCCAGATGCAACGCCGAAGTGCCACTGTTGACGGCCACTGCAAAACCGGTTTGACAGTGGCGGGCAAACTTTTCCTCAAATGCTTCCGGATATTTTCCACCGTAAAAAGCCGCCTCCTCCAGTACTGGCTCCATGGCAGCCAGCACTTCGGCTTTTATTTGCCGGTACTGCCGCGAAAGGTCGAGAAACGGAATGTGGGGGTTTGGCATTTCGGAAAGATACTATTTTGTTTGTCATTCCGGGCGAGGGAGTAATCCGTTCGGTTTTGCCCGAGTCCTGAATTCCACCAAAACTGATGACTTCAGTAGCTGACACTCATCCGGTTTGTCACATTTCAAGATAATGAATTGGGCGATTTCGGGTTTTCGGAAGATACTATTTTCTTGAAACACAAAAATCAAGTTTCAATCAAAAAAAACACGCAAATACATTTCGCTCAAGGGCGGTTGTCAGATGACTGATTGTAGCCCTTGAAAATTGCCTCAGCCAGCAACAGTCCAATGAGTTTGAATTTTAATTTATCAAGTATAAGAAAGCCGGGCAAAGCGGAAATCATTGCTAAAAGAACCGGTTTTAACGCCCCGGTTGTGTACAGCAGCACCGACTTCCAAGCGGGATAATGCAATACCACTTCCGAATGACCCAGTTCGGCGGCCACGCGGCGCGTTTGCCCGCCCCGCCGCCGCCGGTCTAACCATAAGTTTATGCTTTGGCGGTCGGTTTCATTGTGCCATAAGCTACTTTGCGGATAAATGTAAAATGCAAATCCCTGCTGCCGAAGTCGTTTGGCAAATTCATAATCTTCAAAACCCGCGTGCGGAAACACCTCATTATATCCACCCGATAGATCAAATTCTTGTTTCCGCATGGAAAGATACTGGCTTGTAATTCCGTCCGTAGCAAACAAATCATATTCATCCCAGTGATTACCCCGGTTCCAGCCCTTGAGTGTTGTGAAGCCATAATGAATCAGGTAGCGTCCAAACGATGTTTGCTGTATCTGGCTGGTTAGGGCGGGGGGGTATATCCAATTCAGGTTGACGCAGCACCATTGGCGTGTTTCGTGCAGGCGCAGCGTGGTTGCAATGGCATCTGCATTGGCTATAATATCATCGTCCATAAATAACAGCAGGGAGCCTGCTGCCAGCCGTGCCCCAAAGTTGCGAGCCGAAGCAACGCCTAATTTTGGATTTTGCACCACCCGTATCCAGTCCGCACCCGACAAGGGCAGATTGATTGGATGCACCGAATCGTTGACAACAATAATCTCACTTTCCACATCTTTGGTTGCTTCGCAAATAGCCAGCAACGTTTGCGAAAGGATTTGTGGCCGGTTTTTAGTGGGTATGATGATGCTCAGTTGCAAAGGCGGTGAAATTTACGGCTCAGCGATACCAAATTAACAATAGGTGCGGTAGTGCGAAATCGGAGTTTTTTCAAAAGAGTTTGATCGTCTGGCAGTAGTAATTTGGGGCTGATACTTTTAAGGATAACTTCTGCACGTTGATAGTCCGAAACGGCATAACATTCGTCAGCGCGGAGCAGCAGGAAATAGTGGACTGCGCGTCGCACCAAGTCCGGATCGTACATTCCTGTCAATTGAACGGCATACGAATCGTTTACCGTAAAATGCGTGGCAATGAGTTCCTGTTCACTGGCCAAATTAAATTGGCAGGCCAGTGAATGAAAAAAAGAATCATGTTCCACTTGAAAAGCGGCCCGCTGCGATACTGTTTTGGATTGGCCGTGTAACCGGAAATTGACCAGCACATCGGGAATAGGCACTATGCCGTCCAACCCGTACCCGAACAAATACTTGAGCCACCAGTCGCGATCCATCAGATAATGCAGGCGTTCGTCCAAAAGGCCAATCCTGTCAATAACCGACTTACGGAAAAAAGTTTCGGGCTGGTCTATTCGAGCCCAGCCAATGGTTTTGGCAAGGTTTTCGGGATAGACATCGGTTCCGTTCGAAAGGTATCCGGTATTATCCTCATTCCGAAACACGCGACTCCGTCCACAAACCACGTTCACATCAGTTCGCAAGAATGCCTGCCCCACGGCATACAGTGCCCCGGGCTGATAGTAGTCATCAGAATTGAGCCAATTCACCACAGATCCCGTGGCTCGCCGCAAGCCCTTGTTAATGGCATGGCTCTGTCCATAATCCGGTTCGCTCACCCAATAGGCAAGGTGTTTCGCGTATTTCTTTATAATTTTGGTTGATTCGTCCGTACTGCCACCATCCACGACAATGTACTCCAATGATGGATAACCTTGATCCAGAACGGACTGGATGGTCTGCTCCAAATAAGTCCCTTGGTTGAACGATGGGGTGATGATGCTGATGGAAGGAAGTGGCAATTGGTTGTCGTATAGTATAAACCCACCCGAATTTGAAAAAAACGCTCTTGTACGCTGCCGAAACCGTTGTTCGGAAGCCTCCGCTAAATTACAAAGAAATTGCACAAACAGGCGAATCTTTCATTCGTACTGAAGAACAGCTGGACGCGTGCTATTTATGTGAGTTGAGCAACGCTTTGGTGTCGCCCTACGGAACCGTATTCAAATATGGCCGTGTAGTGCCCGAATCGATATATTCCATGTTTGTGCGCAATAAAAATGCCCGCACGTTTTACAAGAAAATACTGCTGGGCAAAGTACGCCGCGTGGCCGGCAACTGCTTGGTAGCGCACAATGCCTACTACGACAACTATTACCACTGGACACTGGAGGCATTGCCGCGCCTATTTGTCATGCGTGAACAGGCCGCCGACCTCACGCTGCTGCTGCATGAAAAAACCCCGCGCTTCGTGGATGAATATTTGCGTTTCTTCACTTTTAAGGACATTGTTCGCATAAAGGACACTGAAGTGGTAAAGGCAGAAAACCTATATCTGCCCATGCACACCGCCCGGGGACTTGCTCACCGGGAATCATTGGTGCGTGACATGGGTGCATGGCTACGCACCCAAACCAACGTACCGGAGACTATGCCCAACAGGAAAATTTTTATCAGCCGCGAAAAAGCCCGCTACCGACACGCCGTGAATGAAGGAAGTGTTTATAAAGTCTTTGCCGACTGTGGCTACGAAAAAGTGCACTTGGAAGATTACGATTTAATTGACCAGATACACTTGTTTGCCAAAGCCGAAAAGGTGGCGGGCATTCACGGGGCGGGCTTTAGCAACCTGCTGTTCGCCGAAAACGCCCAATCACTCACCGACATCATACACCGCGACCATCCGCAAGATGCGTTTTACAATTTGGCCTGCGCCGTTGGGGCGAATTACTTGCGAATCGAATGCAAAGGGCTTGGGAAAGAAGCGTATTGCGGAACGGATGATATTAGGGTGGGTGTGGGGCGGCTGGCAAAGTTATTTGTTTAAAAATCACAAATAATCGTTGTCGGGGGTGATTGGCTCAACTAAATTAAGAGAGTTACTTTGGGCTGACAATCAATGATTTATGATTTTTTACTGTCCTGAAATAGTATCTTTTGAAAAGGCAAAACCCTATTTTGAAAAAAACAAACAGAAACGGGGCTGAGTTCATCTTGTTTCAATCCGCTGAAGTTTGTATAACTATCTGGTTATCAACCAAGAGCAACTCTAATGAACAGAAAGTACGGCTTCGTTTTTTCGCATATCACGAATTGCATTTCGTTATTGAAGTAAAAAATCGCCCAGCAGAAGCAGCACACTTCTTTGTTTTCAGGACCCCACTATTGAACTATGTTGCAAAATTCAGAGTTTGTAAATTTCAACCATATAATGGTCTTTCCAATTCGTACACATTGTAATTTCTTTGACATTGGATAACCTTGTGAGAAAACCGTATTTTGAGAAGGCTATTTTTTTGAAAGGGCTGTTCGGATTAAAAAATCGCCAAGAAACCAACCAGAATATTTCATAAATAAATCTTTTGACACGAAAATTATAATGTCTAACGGGTTTAACTCTTATACTATGGCCAAGATATTTCTTGCAAAGCCATTTTATGAATTTGTGATTTAGAAAAACTAAGTGATCCGAATTTTTAGAAAAATACCAATAGGTTGACTTAGCAAGTTGCACTGGCACACAATCAGTACGACCAGTAATAATAATTAGCTTTCCATTATGATTTAAACGGCAAATTAGCAGGTCAAGTATTTGTAAAGGATGGGGCAAATGTTCAAAAACATCTATAAGCAGAATCAAATCAAAAGTTTTGTTAAAATCATTTAATGAACTAACATCAGAACCAATAATTTTCAAGCCTTGAGATTCAGCAATGCCAGCACTCACGCTGTTGGGTTCAATCCCAAACCGCTGTAGATGCACATGTTTGGACAATAACCTTCCAGTCCAACAACCCACATCCAAAACGAACGAGCCTGGAGGAAGTTTCGCTAACAGATCATCTATTCGTTTTTCATGTGGGAGTCGTTGCTGATAATTCCAGTTCGATTCAAAAACCTTCAACCCGTCGTAGTATTTCCCAACTTCCAATATCCGAGTTGCATAATCTTTAAACCAAAGTCCACAGCCAGTACACGAATAAAGGTTAAAAGTATCTGGAAAAAACCCAGTGTATGGCTGTGTAACAGAAAACGAATCTACTGGATAACAATTGGCGGAGTAACAGGCAGGACAAATCATTTTCTATATTCCGAGATAACGTTTTCTTTTTTCATAAGGCACTATCTTATAAAATAGATTTCTCATCTTATTTGCAAAACTAGTTTCAACACCGTAGACTCTGTTAAAAGTTTCGAGGTCATTTCGCTCATTAATCTTCAGTTCTGCTATATGTTTCAGAGGAATTTTTATTCTGTAAACAGGCAAACCGGCAATTTCCCAATCTGGATTGTGCGTATGCGTGCCATCCTGTCCAAAACCTATATTCGATACCATATTGGCAGTTGGCGTAATGCAAATTCCGGATTTATTCCATACGCAAAACAACCATTGATAGTCCCATGTACTCCGTATGTTAAGTTTTAGATTTAAAAATATACTTTCCCAATAGCTCATCTCTTTAGCAGTAAGCGTATGAACACTATTCCGCATCACACTGTCGAGATTTTCAAACTTTGATAATCGGAAATCGTAATATTTCCAAGCTCTTGCCCATGAAGCCCAACCCCATATATTGGGATAGCGAGAACAATAATGAGACATGTTGGAAGATGGTACTTGCTTGAGGAAACTAGTACCCGAAACATGCATTATTTGTTCATTATACTTATGGAAATCAAGCATTTCCGCACAAAAACTAAAAAAACTTAAATCTGGAACAGTATCATCTTCTAAAATGATACCTTGCTGAACATTCTCAAAAAACCAAGTAACAGCCTCACTTACAGCAAGTCCGCATCCTAAATTTTCATTTCGGAATAGAGTTTTCACTTCACATTCCCAATCAATATTGCCCACGATTTTCTGCACTTGGCGGCATCTTTCGATATCTTCCGGCTTGTCGGGGCGAGGCCCATCGGCAGCAATGAATAGCTGCCGGGGTGCAGCTTGGCGTATCCGGTCAAACACTTGTACAGTGGTATCGGGGCGGTTGAAAATCAGAAAAAGAACGGGCGTGTCAAGCATATATTTCAAATATTTTTTTACCCGACACTTTATTAACCCACATCTTCAACGATTGCTTTACTCTGTGCCAAACCGTATCTTCCTTAAAATGAAAGTTTTTCCATGGCGTTTTTTTCAGATAATGGAAATACTCACTTTTCAATGGATGTTGGCAGTGGTAATTCCATGGCTTTAGGGAACCGGTATAATGTATCACACCGATTTCTTCGATTGGCAGAGTTTTGTTTTCTACAAACGCCGATGATATCACATTCCATTTTTGTGGAAGCGGCAGCCAGTTTTTGTAGAACACGGCATTCAGCACATCCTGATCCCAATGAACTATTGAATCATGGTTGTTTTGGGCAAAGGAAAGGGCTTTTTCCGTCATGCCTTCAGTTATCCAGCGGTCAATATCTATCAAAAACACACCGGCATTGAATACAGCGGGTTCGGCATTTTTTCCGCATACTATTTCCGAGACTGCCGCAACGGGGAAATTCTTCATGTCGGTATTCCATAATTCCCGTATGTCAGATTTCATGATGATGTCACTATCCAAATACAGAATCCGGGAGGTGTAAAATTGCACGTATTGCGGCATAATCAAGCGGTAATAAGTGGCTTTCGAAATATGCCCATCTACTTTTACACCCTCAACTTTCAAATTATCAACAGTTATTGTTTGAATTTGGTGACCGTATTTTCTCACCATATCAGTCAATTTATCCAATCCCTTATTATTCTGGGCATCGGTAAGCAAATAAATCGCAAAAAGGTGTGATGAATTGTTTTCAAACAAAGAACATAACATTACGCCCAAATGCTGGACGTATGACTTATCAATGGCAGCAGCTATTTGGATAGTATTTTGCATTTGCTACAATTTAATCCAACCCTCCGGAATCAAGTCTTTGGTATTGACTAATTCGCCGTTGTACCATTTGGCTCCTTCTCTAAACCATTGTTTGGGCGCAACCACTACTTTTTTAGGATCAGGATTAAGCCAAGCACCCCACCAGCTAAAGGTACTGTTCGCGATGATATGGTGATCACAAAGACCCATCAGCCTCATATCCTCAAACGCACTGCTGTTTTGATCCTGCGTGACGTGAACATGGAGATGGGAAACCAAAAAATTCTCTTTTACCCAACCCATAGCATCCGAAAATACAAAAAAACAGGGATTTTCAATTTCCTGTGTTATTCTGTCCATGGCATTTCGATAATAATCCAAACCCAGCACAGCCAACAGATCGTCTTGCAGGTAGTCCGTCCGCCGAATGTGCAGACTTACAGGATTCAAGGTTTTTCCTATGAGATGACTTATCCCTAGATTCTGTGTATTTCCAATAATTTCAAATGAAAAATCTTGGCGAATACTATTTTCATACGCTTTAAAATATTTTTCACTTTGCCAATGCCCGGCTATATAAGTATTGCGGGTGGCTCCAGCAAGTTCATTATTGAAATGATAACTGTCTTGTCGGATATTTTTTCTGCGTAAGGAAACAGGCTTCAGTTTTTCCTTCGCCTTAGCCGAAAAACTGAAAGATGGATTCATAAAAGCATTGATTTCCGACAGGGATGCTATCTCGGCATCAATATTGAAAAAACCCAAATCATACTGTCTCAATGAATTTTCTTGATATCCTGAAACATCCAGCTTAAGAACCGTTTCCTGTTTCAAAGCCAAAGCCCTACCCGCCGCGTATTGAAACATTTGATTGCCCAAACCTCCATAAAGTTGCGTTATAATCATATAAGAACTTTAGTTCTTTGCCTTAAATAATAAGCCGTGTTTTTCGCATAATACAAAAACCTGCCGGTGTGCCTTGCCGCTGCCCATACATTTAACAATCCCTTGAATAGGTTATGATTAGCTATCTGATCGAGTCCTATTTTTCCCAGCACGTAAAAATCATCTTGGTTTGAAACATTTACGGCATAGTATTCTTTTAAAAGGCGGGTTCTGTCTTTCAGAAATTTCGGATCAGGTGTTCTACTACTAGTTCCACTTTCGTTATACGTGCAAAATATCTTATCCACATAGGTTCTGCGGATTGCCTTATCACTAAACCATTTCATTTGAAAAACATGGTCGGCAAAAACTCTGTATTTCAATTCAAATTTCCCATGAATGGCATGGACTACTTTTCTTAAGAAGATGGCTTGGTGACAAATACAGTACATTGTCATTTTCTGTTGGTCAAATTCCCCGTCGTATATTCGATCAGAATGTTTGAACAGCACACTCCCGTAAATTACATCAAAATCTTCAACCCACTTATTTGAAAAAATCGTGTTGAAAATTTCTTTTTTCAACACGTCATCCGCGCCCAAGAAATAAAGCCACTCCCCTGTTGTCAAGTCAATCCCCTTGTTCATTGCATCATATATTCCCTTGTCTTTTTCGGAAATATATTTTATGTGCAGAAACTGACCAGCATATTTTTTTATTATATCAAGTGAGTTGTCTGTTGACAAACCATCAATGAACCAGTGTTCAAGGTTGGGGTAGTTTTGGCTGGCAACGCTTAATATGCAATCCTCCAAGGTTTTAGAAGCGTTGAAAACCGGGGTAATCACCGTAATGCGCGGATAATCATTCATAAGGTTTTACGCACGAGCCAAGGTATCCTTTACGTAAATAGCATCCCATTCATATAATTTCCTTTTTTTACGCAATGCGGGCATTATATCAAAAAGTACAAAGTTTTTTGAAAGCAGGAAAGAATCTATTTCATGGTATTGGGGGGCATTTTTATAAAACTGATGGTTTTGCATTTCGACCAGAACAATATTTGTCCGGGATAATGTCTGTTCAGCTCCCAATAAAACTTCCATTTCGTATCCCTGTACATCTATTTTAAGGATATTTACAAGTTCTCCAACCGCAATTTCCGTATCTAACGTTCTGACTGTTATCTCTTCCGTATCATTTACTTTCAGGTTTTTCGAAAAGAATTCATCACCAATTGCGGAATCTACTGCAATCAACGAAGATGATGAAACATTGTCTGTTTTGTTGATAACAGAAGTTTTTACGCAACTGCCCAAACCAAAATTGTAAGCGCGAATATTTTTAATACCTGAAATTGTCTTGAGAAGATTGTTGAAAGTTGAGTTTACAGGTTCAAATGTCAAGACTGTTGACTCTGGCAATGATTGGGCAAATATTTTTGCCACCTCTCCATCAAATCCGCCAACGTCCACTATCAAACTTTGACGATCCAAATTGAAAAAATCTACCAAATCGATAGATTTAAGAATATGACTGCGATGGTATTGTAATAGATGAATGTCATTTTCAGCCATCCTAAGCAGTTCACCCCGAAAATTATCAAAGAAATCAGATGCATTATCTCCTTTCTTTTCAAAATATCTCTGTAATATCCATACGCCGCCTTCCCGGTACTGTGCATCATTCATCCACCACCACCGATGAATACGCAGAAAAATTCTTCTGAAAAGGTTAATCATGGCGTAAATGTGAAATAATAGTTGTAGTATCTGTCGTCATGCGTTGAAAAAGGTCTCAATTTGCCATCTATAAAAATATAAGCCTTGTAACCCATGTTAATTAGGGTTTTTATGGTTTTTTCCGGCGCAGCATTGGAATCCGTTCCCTTGTATATTTCCACAAACAAATCGGGGCGCAACTTAGACAATGTTTGAGTGGCTCCCTCTATCACTTCCCCCTCAAAACCTTCCACATCTATCTTGATGAAATCAATTTTGTCCAATCGTTTATCTTTGACAAAATCATCCAAGGTCGTGGTTTGTATTTTAAATATGTCTTTGACTGCTTTACGTTTAGTGTCTTTCAAGGAACTGTAGGCATCGTCCTCTGCGTGATAAAAGGAACGCGTTTCCGTTGCATTGGAAACTGCCAGCAGAAATGTTTCCACTTGTCCAGTAATTTTATTGAGCTCAATGTTTTTGTTAAGCACTTTATAGGTGACCGGAGAAGGCTCAAATGCGCAGATACGCATCTGGGGATTGTCTTTGGCCCAACCGACAGTATGAACGCCAATGTTTGCACCTATGTCCAATACGACTGGTTGGTTTATGGCCGCCAAGCGTTGCGAGAAAAAACTGATTTCACCGTTTTCAAACGTACCGTAACTGAATAATTGCTTACCCACATCGGACTTCAATTGATAAAAGAGTTTAACTGTCTTGTCTAATATCAAACCATCCTTTATTTTCTCAATGTTCGTCAGCAGCGATAATAAGGCGTTGTCCGTTATGTCATACTCCCCTATCCATCTGCGTCTTCTTTCATACACATTTAGAAGCGCCTGATAATACTCAAACTTCCTTATCATTCTTTTTAAAATTTCCATATAACCCAACTTGCATTACACAGTTACCATTTCAACCCTGTTAATCTCCACATCGAAATCCTCAATGTAAAGCCCTTGCACCGATGTGGGTTCCACTGTATGTCCGAATTTATGTGTGTAACTTACGGAAATATGCTCAATATTATGAACGCTCTCTATCTCTACATTGCCCATGCCAATGAATGTTACCACACTGTATTCTCCGGGAGTAAGTTTAAGGCTTGGAACATTGAATCGAACGCTGAACGAACCTGTCTGAACATCAAACTCCTTAGCAATGAACGAAGACCATAAACTAGTGATTCTTTCGTCTTGCAGATTATCGAAACAAACCGCAAAACTCACGTTTCCCATACTATCATGGGCTATGCATTGCATTTCAACAGACAATTGATCAAAAGAGGAGAAAGTGGTGGATTTCCTTCCGCTATCGTCCCTGAAAATGATTTTTTGAACGGATATGCCTCCTAAACCTTTGCTCACACTTTTGATTCTGGACTGCTCGCTCAAATAAATTTCTATTACCTTGCTCGCCTCATCTGCGTGAGCTATGCGTCCGCTTTCCAAATAAATGGCTTTTTGACACAGTCTCGATATGGCCGCCATCTGATGGCTCACAAAAATCACCGTGCGCCCCTGCCCGGCCACTTCGCCCATCTTGCCGAGGCATTTTTTCTGAAACTCCGCGTCGCCTACGGCCAGCACCTCATCAATAATCAGTATTTCCGGTTCCAAGTGGGCGGCCACGGCAAAGGCCAGCCGCACGTACATACCACTGCTGTAAAACTTGACCGGTGTATCAATGAATTTTTCCACGCCCGAAAAATCCACGATCTCATCGAATTTGGCTTTTATTTCGCGGCGGGTCATTCCCATTATCGTGCCGTTCAGGAAAACGTTTTCCCGTCCCGTCAGTTCCGGGTGGAAGCCCGTACCCACTTCCAGCAGCGACGACACGCGGCCATTGATTTCAATGCGGCCTTTGGTGGGTTCGGTAATCCGGCTCAGTATTTTCAAAAGCGTGCTTTTGCCCGCCCCATTTTTACCGATGATGCCTACCGCCTCGCCAAGCTTTATTTCAAACGAAACGTCGTTTAACGCCCAAAAATCATTGTTGGGTTTGGCTTTTCCGGAAGATACTATTTTACGGAAGCCGCCCGCCAGTGTTTCGCGCAGCGAGCCGTTTTTCTGCGCCCCGATTTGGTACAGTTTGGCAAGGTTCTCAACTTTTATCGCAACATCAGGCATAATCACATATTTTCAGGGTCAATGCCCAATTCGCGCAGTTTGGCCGCCAGCCGCTCGGCACGTCCGAATTCAGATTCGGCACGTTGGCTTTCGGCTTCGGCCCGCTGGCTTTCGGCTTCGGCCCGCTGGCTTTCGGCTTCGGCCCGCTGGCTTTCGCGGTACGCTTGCTCTTGGGCAAGTTGTCTTTCCTCTTCCATCTCAACCATTGTTCTGAACGGTTGTCCGTCGGGGCGGAAAATACGCAGTTCAGTCTCCGGATCGGCCAGAAAGTAAACGCCCAGCCGGGGACTTGTGCAGTTGGCACTTTCGACAGTACCCAACAAGTGCAGTTCGCCATCCCAACGCCGCCACGCTTCAAAACTGAAATCCGACGGATCATAAATGTAGTACTCCTCCACGCCGTGTTTGTCGTAAAAAAACCGCTTCCTGCGCATTTCGCGGGCCGTATTTCCCGGCGACAGTATTTCAAACACCACCTGCGGTGCCACATTGTCTTCTTTCCATTG
>JAYWIH010000160.1:0-8282 GCA_043789005.1 Sphingobacteriales bacterium | reverse complement strand
TTTCTATGCAGTTAATCGGTTTCTAGCTAATTTAGGAAAAAATGTGAAAATCAATTTTTCCGATTTTAATCTAAAGTAATTTTACCCAAGTACTTATTATCCAATATTCTGTGATTGTCTTGCGCTTATTTTTCTGGACAAGTGTTGGCTTTTTATGGGAGGTTTTGATATTTTGAAACATACTATTTTGCCCCTCCAAAAAGAACATTGTGACGATTTGGTGCTTTGCCACGGGTAAAGTAATACTGTTTGGCGGCAAGCAAAAACAGTGTCTTCCCGAAAATCCAAACCCCGATTACCGCACCGTGCCGCCGTTGGCGATGAGTGTTTCGGGGCTGACGAATGCCAGTTTGCCGTCCAAATCTTCGGCCATCAGGATCATGCCTTGCGAGGTGATGTTCTTGATTTGACGCGGGGCCAGGTTGGCCAGCAGGCACACTTGCCGCCCAATGATGGCTTCGGGTTTGTAATGCTCGGCAATGCCACTGACCACCGTGCGCGTGTCGAGGCCGGTATCCAAGGTCAGTTTGAGCAGCTTGTGCGTTTTGGGCACAGCTTCGGCGGCGGTGATGGTGGCCACGCGGATGTCCATGCGCTGGAAATCGTCGAAACTGACGGCTTCCTTGGCGGGCGGCACGGACGGGCTGGCCAGTTCGTTGGCCTTCTTGGAGTCCTGCAGTTTCTGCATTTGCGCCTGCACCGTTGCGTCTTCAACCTGCGGAAACAGTATCTCCGGAAAACCCAAAACCTGCCCGTCAGGCAGCAAGTCAATGCTGCCCGCAACCCCCCAAGATGCCGCCCCCGAAGGGAGAGCCAGCATCTTGTGAATTTTCTGCGAAGTGAATGGCAGGAACGGTTCGGACAGGATGGCGATGTTGGCCACGACTTGCGCCCCGAGATTCAGGATTGTCTGTACGCGTTGCGGGTCTTGCTTGATTTTCTTCCACGGTTCGGTGTCGGCCAGGTATTTGTTGCCCATCCGCGACACATCCATGAACAAGGCCAGTGCCTCGCGGAAACGGTAGTTTTCAATGGCTTCGGCAATGCGCCCTGGAAACTGCGCCAAATCTTCAATCAGTTGCCTGTCCACATCGAACAGTTCGCCGCGCGGCGGGATTCTGCCGTCGAAATACTTGGGTATCAGCGTCACGATGCGGTTCACGAAATTGCCCAGGTTGCCGGCCAATTCGCTGTTGTTTTTGGTCTGGAAGTCTTTCCACGTAAACTCGCTGTCGCTGGTTTCAGGGGCGTTGGCGGTGAGCACGTAGCGCAGCACATCCTGCTGGCCGGGAAACTCGTGCAAGTACTCGTGCAGCCACACCGCCCAATTACGCGAGGTCGAGATCTTGTCGCCCTCCAGGTTCATGAATTCATTGGCCGGCACGTTGTCGGCCAAAATATAGCTTCCTTCGCCCATAAGCATGGCCGGGAAAATGAGGCAGTGGAACACGATATTGTCCTTGCCCAAGAAATGCACGAGTTTGGTTTCTTCTCCCGCGCCTTTTTTCCAAAAAGCCTCCCAACCCCCGAAGGGGGAGAAGCCTCCCCCAACCCCCTCCGAAAGAGGGGGCTTTATGGCTCCCCCTTCGGGGGCGGGGGGGGCTTCTTGGGCGGCTGCCCATTCCTTCGTCATGGAAATGTAGCCGATTGGCGCATCGAACCACACGTACAGCACCTTGCCTTCGGTGTCAGGCAGCGGCACGGGTATGCCCCAATCCAAGTCGCGGGTCATGGCGCGGGGCAGCAAGCCTTGCTTGAGCCAAGACTGGCACTGGCCCAGCACGTTGGCTTTCCATTCGGGGTGTGAGGCGATGTATTTTTCCAAGTCCGGCTGCATCTTGTCGAGCGGCAGGAACCAGTTCCGGGTCAGTTTCAGCACCGGCTTGTTGCCGGACAATGCCGAGCGGATGGGTTCTTGGAGTTCGGTCGGGCTGAGCGTGGAGCCGCACCGTTCGCACTGGTCGCCGTAGGCGTTGGGGTTGCCACACACCGGGCAGGTGCCAACAATATAGCGGTCGGCCAAAAACTGCTGCGCAGCCTCGTCGTAATACTGCTCGGTGGTCTGCTCCACAAACAAACCCTTGTCGTACAGCGTCCTGAAAAACTCCTGCGATGTTTCGTGGTGTATCTTGTGCGAGGTACGCGAATAGATGTCGAACGAGATGCCGAAATCCGCAAATGCATCGCGGATTTGCACGTAGTATTTGTCCACCACTTCCTGTGGCGAAATGCCTTCCTTCTGCGCGCGGATGGTAATGGGCACGCCGTGTTCGTCGGTGCCGCTCACAAACAGCACATCCGCGCCTTTGGCCCGCAGGTAGCGTGCATAAATATCGGCGGGGATGTAGCTGCCCGCCAAGTGGCCGATGTGAATCGGGCCGTTGGCATAGATCAGGGCGGCAGTGACGGTGTATCGTTTGGGGTTCTGGATCATTGCAAAATCAAGTATGGGATGCGGGTTGCAAAGTAACAAAATCAGCCGCACAAAAATGCCCGCCGGAGAAACGGGGCGGGTTTGGGCTTTGGTGGGGATACTATTTTCAGTCGGCAGTCCACGGCAAAAATCTTTCTGTCATTGCGACAAAGGAGGAATCGCGCCTTCACTTGCAGACAAGTCCGGGCTTTGAGTGGCGAGTGGCACCAGATTTCTCCTGCATCGCCATGATACAAGGCGGCTTTGCCTCTCTTGGAAGATACTATTCTCCGCATCATCCGACCGGCCGAAGATTTAGATGAAATCCAAACAAGCAGCGTAACGTGCTGGCTGCAAGTGTATTATCTTTTGGCAATATGGGGTTTCGGCAATGTCCCGATGCCCGGCCGTACCAGTGGTTTTATGGTTTTCAACGGAAATATTTGCATTTTCAGATGTTTCCTTTAACTTTGGTACACAAGCCTCCTCCCGGTTAAGTTCGTTTTCGGCGCGGCAATGCTGCTGTCGTTCACCCAATCAGCTTTTGCACAAAAAAAGCCGTTTTGCCGCCAAGCCTGCCTGTAGATAGTGTGAAACCGCAGTTCATAGGCATCTTCCCTACCTATGTGGATGGTCCCGGTGCGGTTTGTATCAACCAAGAAGTGAGGTATGCCACTCGTACAGAGGCCTGCCGCAACGTTTGGTGGAAAGTTGTTTACACAAATCCGTCAGGGAACCAGTTTACGGTTTTGGATAGTGATAACCGATCCTGCCAAAACAGTGCGAAGCGCTGTGAACAAGGCATAACCGATTATTACAAGGCTTACAATCCTTTCCCGACTAATATTATAGAGATTTCGGGAGGGGATCCTGCTGTGTGTGGGGGCTTCTTCATGATATCACTCGGTGAATTATTCATTACCTTCAAGCAACCGGGCACTTACAAAATATCTACCAAACCCTACTGTGATGTTTCGACTTGCACAAACACCGAAAGAGAAATTACCGTCCTCGCCCCTAATACCGTATTCACCGTTGCCAACAGCATTTCGGGCAGCCGTTTTATCGAATGCACTTTCGGCGGCACCGCCGGCAACAACATCACCTACGCCGTTCCCGCTGTCAGCGGGGCAACCAGCTATAGATGGACGATTAACACTACCTCAGGTAGTGGCTTAAACGGGTTATTCGGTGGCAGTTCAACACTGGTCACAACCGAGCCGAACGCCACGGCAACATATAAGTCGGTGAGCGGATACACGCAAGGCACACTCAGGGTTGATGCGTTCGGACCCTGCGGGGCGACAGGAAGTCGGACATTCGACTTGGCCCGCACCGAGCCTTCGTCCTCGGTAACCCAGTCGGGCAACGTTGGGTGTTCGCGCTGCTTCACCGCCCCCAACGGCACCAATTACAGTTGGTCGCTGCCCGGAAACCAGCCCAACGTATACATTGAATCCGCCAATGGACAGACGGCCTGCATCCGTTCGCGCGTGTCCTCAGGGGTGAGCGGTTACCTGCAGGTGGCCTATAACGGCGGGTGCGCGGGGGCAAGGCTGAGTACAGGTACAAGCTACTACATCAGCCCCTGTTCGGGGCGGCTGGCTTCCGGAAAAAATTCCCCCGAAACCGTTGCCGAAACCGTGTCGCCCAACCCGGCCAACGACCTCGTGACGGTCACACACCCGTCCGGAGCCTACGAGGTGACACTCACCGATATGCTGGGCAAACCGGTGCATCGGCAGGCCAGCACTAGCCATGAATGCCTGATTAAGGTGGATCGTCTGCCCGGTGGCCTGTACATTCTGCAAGTGCGCGTGGGCGACCTTGTCCATTCCCAGCACCGCATTGTTGTGGCGCACTGACAACCGCCAAACCTTGACCCGCCGCCCCGCATGGGGCCGGGGATTTCCAGTGTCTACGGCAAACTGCGGGGCGGCAAAAAATGAGAACCATTATTTTGATCTTGTGCCTATCATTCCCCCCTTTTCCGGCTTTGGCGCAGAAAGAGGGAAACAATTGGTTTTTTGGCGGCACTGGAGACGGATTGGAATTCAATCAAATCCCACCTCGACTACTAACCAATAGTCAGTTGAAAGGAGGACGGGAAGCATCCATTATGTCAAATGAATGCGGTAAGTTGCTTTTCTACTCTGAGGGGATTGATATTTGGAATAGCAGCCACCAAATTATGATCAACGGCCAAGATATCGAGCTCAACCGAGACAATTTGCAGAAGGCCGTATCAGTACCTTATCCAGAACGTGATTCAGTGTACGTTCTGTTCACAGCAGGATCAATTGACTTTTCGAGGTCCTCAGTTCCACAATTGAACTATTCCATCATTGATATGCGATTGGGAAACGGGTTGGGGGCGGTCACCAGCCGGAAAAACTTCGTCTATGATTTGGGAACCGTTCAGATGACCCCCGTGCGCCACGCCAACGGGCGGGACTTCTGGCTGCTGGCCGTGGAAGACAGGGAAGGGGCGGCGCAAACAGACAACAACCGCTTTCTGGCATTTCTGATCAACCCTGATGGGGTGCAGGTGAACCCGGTGGTGAGCCGCATTTCCGGCGTGGAATTTGCCAACTCCGTATTCCGACTGCGCGCCTCGCCCGACAGCCGCAAGGTGGTTGCAGCTGGTTTCCTGACCGATGCCGTGGGCAGCAGCGTGGGTTCGGGCATCCTGCTGGACTTTGACAACGCCACGGGCCGCATCACTAAAACCACGCTGGTGCCGGGCGGCGGTTTCGGGCTGGACTACGACTTCTCGCCCGACTGCCGCAAGGTGTATGCGGGCGGTCCGCTCGGCCCCAATGGGCGCATATATCAGTTCCAAATAGACCGGCCCACCGGCGAGGCCATTGCCGCCACCCGCACCGAAGTGCCCAACTCGCGGCAGGCATTCGGTATGCGCCTCGCTCCCGATGGCCGCATTTACGTGGCCACCAACAAGGAGCGGCTGGATGTAATCACCAACCCCGATGCCGTGGGCAGTGCGGTAAATTTGCAGCGCGATGCCTACCGCTTCCGCGACACGGGCGAGTTGCCCAACAACCTGGCCAGCTTCACGCTGGGCAAGCGGAAGGATTTCCGGGCCGAAAACGTGTGCACGGGCCAGGAGGTGCGGTTCACGCCGCAGGTAAACTACCGCGTGCTGCGCTGGTTCTGGGACTTTGGCGACCAGGCTTCGGGGGCGGCCAACGAATCCAATGAAGAGTCGCCGTCGCACACGTTCACGGGCGGCGGCACCTACCGGGTGCGCATGGTCACGCTCAACCGCTGCCAGGAATACGACACGGTGGTGAAACAGGTCACCGTGTACGACGACCCGGTGCAAAACCTGCCCGACAGCACGGAAGTCTGCTTCGGCAAGGTTCCCGTTACGTTTACCGCCCAAGCCCATCCGCTCACCAAGTACCGCTGGAACACCGGCGACTCAACGCTGTCAGTGAAGGCCACCCGCACCGGCTGGTACAGGGTCACGGCCAGCAACCCATGCGCCACCCGCACCGACAGTGTGTGGCTGCGCGTGATACCGCGGGCCCGGGCCGTGATACCCGACGACACGGTGTTTTGCGAAGGCGCACCGGCACTGATTGATGCCGGATTTGAAGGGGCCGACTACCGATGGAGCACGGGCGAGACCACGCGTACCATCAGCCTCAGCGAAAAAGGCAAGTACTGGGTCGAAATCCGCAACCGGTGCAGCGCGGCCACCGACACCTTCAACCTAGTGTTTGTGCCCGAAGATTTGAGTGCCACCATCCCCAACGTGTTCACACCCGACGGCGACGGCATCAACGAACGGTTCGAGACCTACACCATCAACCGCAACTACAGCCTGACCATCGTGGACCGTTGGGGCAAAGTGGTATACCGCACGCGCAACCCGCTGGCCTACTGGAACGGCCGTATCAACGGGGCGGAGGCGCAAAGCGGCATTTACTTCTATGCCATCACCGCCACCGACTGCCGGGGCAATCCCGTCAGCTACAAGGGCCACGTGAGTGTGTTGAAGTGAACCTCACCCCCGTCCCCTCTCCTTCAGAGAGGGGGCAAAGGCTCCTTTTTTTCACCCCTCTCAGCAGGAGAGGGGACGGGGGTGAGGTTGAAAACAGTATCTTTCAAAAAGGCCAAACCCGGCCTCTTCCCATCAACCAACCAATCCCAACCACCATGAAAACGAACCCAATTCTTGCCTGCTTGCTTTTGTTGCCCCTGCTGGCCGCCGCGCAGGAAAAAACCGCCAAGACACCTTACGAACCCGGCAAATGGTACGCGGGTGTGCGGCGTGAGGCCTATTATTTCGGTTCGCGCTCAGAAGGCATGGCCCACACCGGCGCATCATTCACGGGCAACGCCGTTGGAACAGGATGGGCGCTGACGGGCGGCTACCGGCTGTCGCGCCACTTTGAGTTGCAGGCTGGCCTGATGCCCACGCGGGTGGCGGAAGTTGGCGGGAGCCAGGGTGGGTACAGAATCGGAATCCGTGGCAGTGAGGTGATCAACGATACCACATCGCGGAGTGTGACTAGCAACTATTCTGGCTACGGGCTTTACGCGCCGGTGTCCGTCAAGTACATCCCGTTCGGTGCGCAGCGGCGTTTCCAGCCGTACCTCATTGCCGGAATTGGCACCGTGGTCAGCGGCACGCGGCGATACACCAACCTCTACGATCCGAAGTTCGACCCGGCCACTTTCCGATTGAGAGTATACGACTCGCAGCAGGAACGCGCCGGAATCAAAGCCCTGTTTGCTGCCCAAGTGGGCATCGGTTTGAATGTGCGTCTGTACAGGCGCATACACCTGTCGTCCGAACTGACCGTCACCCGCAACCTGCGCCCCAATGGCATTATCGGGGCGGCCGCAGCCATCGGCCTGCTCTACGATTTCGCACCGAAAACCGCCAACTGATGCGCCGGCAAAAACCCGGCAGGGCTTCGGGGCTTTGCCGGGTTTGGCCTTTTTGGAAGATACTATTTCCTCCCCTTCGGGGGTTAGGGGCTTTGCTTCCAAAAAGTCCAAACCCGCTCTGGCGTTTGTGGCTTGGCTCGGCTTTGCGTACTTTGTGCGCAACCAACGCCAAGCCCGATGAAGCCACTCTCCGCTGACCTTGCCATCAACACCCCAACCGCCGCGCCGCGCTTCCTCTCGCTTGATGTGTTCCGGGGCATGACCGTGGCCGGAATGATTCTGGTGAATACGCCGGGCAGTTGGGCACACATCTACGCTCCGCTGAAACACGCCGACTGGAACGGCTGCACACCTACCGACTTGGTGTTCCCGTTTTTTCTGTTTGCCGTGGGCAACGCCCTGAGTTTTGCCATTGGCAAATACGCGGCGCGGGGCAATGCCGGGGTGCTGCGCAAGATTTTCACGCGGACAGCCTTGATTTTCAGCATCGGCTTGCTGCTCAATTGGCTGCCGTTTGTGAAGTGGCAGGATGGTGCGCTGGTGCCCAAGCAACTCGAAAACCTGCGCGTTTTCGGGGTGCTGCAACGCATTGCGCTGGCTTACTTGGGCGGTGCGCTGGTCGCGCATTTTTTCAAGCCCAAGGCGGCTTTTGCGGTAGCTTGCGCGTTGCTGGGAGGTTATTGGGCGGTGCTGCTGGCTTTCGGCGATTTGACTTTGGAAGGCAATGCCGTGCTGAAACTCGACCGCTGGCTGCTGGGCGAAAACCACCTGTACAAGGGCTATTTCAGCGAAATTCTGAACCGAGACATTGCCTTCGACCCCGAAGGGCTGCTGAGCACCATGCCCGCCGTGGCCTCGGTGGTGTTCGGCTTTCTGGCCGGAAGGCTCATCCGCGAACGCGGAAACTCGTACGAAACACTCACGCACTTGCTGGTGCTGGGAAGCTTGG
>JAYWIH010000159.1:0-34774 GCA_043789005.1 Sphingobacteriales bacterium | reverse complement strand
TTTCGCAGAAGGATTTCTATTCGCTCTACGCGTTTTTCAACCAGAACAAGGAGTCCGGCGGAATTCCCTACGATGGCGAGGCTTCGCCCACGGTGATGCTGCCCGCGCCGGAAATAGACCGGAAACTCAAGGATATCCGCGAAAAAATTGCGCCCTTGGAGCGGCAACTCAATCCGGATAATGAGATTTACAAAAAAGGTTTTGCCGCGTGGCTCGCCAGTGCCAAGCCCGATGCGGTGCAAACGCTCAATTCCGGGTTGCTGGCGCACTTTCCGTTTGATGGCGGCACCGACTCCACATATGTCAACGCCGCCAAAACCGACATCCGCAGCTATCCGTCGGGCGATAGGGATTACCGCCCGACCCAAGTGGATGGCCGATTCGGCAAGGCCCGCCAGATTCGCGGCGATTGCGGCATAGAACTGGCGGGCAAGTACGACAAAAGCGGGAACGACTGGGCAAAGCCCGCACAGCGGTTTTACAAAGGGCTGAACTTTGAACGCAGCCAGCCGTTTTCAGTCAGCGTTTGGTTCAACCCGCTCAAGAAAGGCGGGGTCGGGCCGCTCTTCAATCGCAACAACAACGAATTTGAAGGTTTCCGCGGTTACGATGTCTCGCTCAATGCCGACGGAACCGTGACCGTTTTGTTCAGCTATGTATGGCCCGCCAACTGCATTGAACTGCGCACAATTGATAAGTTGCCGGTGAACCAATGGACACACCTCACGCTCACCTACGACGGCAGTGCGAAGGCCAAAGGGGTCAAACTGTTTCTGAACGGCGGTGAAGCCCGGATGAAAACCATGACCGACCACCTTACCAAAAGCATCCTGCACGGCGAAAAGCAAACGAACTGGGGCTTGGGGGCGTTCGGAATCGGCCAAGCCGTCCGCAAGCCCACCACTGATGTGCAAGTGGACGAATTGAGGATTTACAACCGGCGGCTGTCGGCCTTGGAAGTTGCGGCCTTGAGCCGGAATGAGACCAACCAAAATAATATCTTCCAAATCATCCAAACCCCCGATGCCAGCCGCACGGCACAACAGAGAGCGGCCCTGTACGAGTTTTATCTCTGGAATTTTGACAAGACATTTCTGGCCAACCAACAGGCAATCAGTAGGTTGAGGTTGGTTGAGACGCAACTGGTCACTGACATACCGGAAGTGATGGTGATGCAGGAACTGCCCGAAAACCAGCGACGCAAAACCTATATTCTGGCGCGTGGCTCGTATGATGCGCCCACCAAAACCCAAGTGCAGCCGCACCCGCCCGAGAAAGTTGCGCCGTTTGACACGCAAAAATACTTGCGCAACCGTTTGGGACTAGCCCAGTGGCTGCTCGACGATAAAAACCCGCTGTTTGCGCGCGTCATGGTGAACCGTTATTGGGCCATGTATTTTGGCCGGGGACTGGTGTCCACGGTGGACGATTTCGGTAACCAAGGAGCCTTGCCCACGCATCCCGAACTGCTGGATTGGCTGGCGGTGCGCTTCCGCGAGTCGGGCTGGAATTTGAAAGCCTTGCAGAAACTGATCGTGATGTCGGCCACTTACCGGCAATCTTCCCTGCCGTCCAAGGAATCGCTGGAACTTGACCCGGACAATTTGCTCCTGAGCCGCGCCCGGAGCTACCGGCTGAGTGCCGAAACAATCCGCGATAAAGTGCTGGCGGCCAGTGGCTTGCTGGTTCCCAAAATCGGCGGCAAAAGCGTATATCCCTACCAACCGCCAGGCATTTGGGAAGCCTTGGCCACGCGCAACGTGACCAAATACGAACAGGGCAAAGGCGAGGATTTGTACAGGCGCGGCTTATACACGATATGGAAACGCAGTTCGCCGCCGCCATCCATGATTACCTTCGACACGCCCGACCGGTATTTCTGCGCCGTCAGCCGCCAAAAAACCAGCACGCCGCTGCAAGCCCTGGTGCTCATGAACGATCCGCAGTACGTGGAAGCCGCCCGGATGCTGGGCCAGCGCATGATGCGCGAAGGCGGCCACACGCCCGAAACCCGCATCGTGTTTGCCTACAAGGCGTTGGTGGGCCGCCATCCGCGCGCCAAGGAACTGGAACTGATGGTGAAAATGTATGCCGAAGAACTGGCGGATTTCAAAATCCAGCCGCAACGCGCCGCCCAACTGCTCGCCACGGGCGAACATCTGGCGGATAAGTCGCTGAATGCCAATGAACTGTCCGCCTGTACAATGGTGGCAACCACGCTGGTCAATTTTGAGGAAACGGTGGTGAAGCGGTGATTGTTGGATGGCTGGAAATAGTATCTTTCAAGAATTCAAAACCTCCATTCAGATGATAATTTTACAAGGAGCAACATTAATACGGGTCAAAGCACTAAATAAGGAAAAAGTTACAAGAATCATTTTTAAACAACTGAAAAAATAAAAAATATGAAAAAGACAGCTTTTCTGATTGTTTTATCCCTTGTATCGTTCATTTCAAAAGCACAGGTAATTTATAGTGCTTCACAACAAAAGATTGAAGACTATTTACAAACGTGTTTGCGAACAGACAATTTCAGCGGCTCCGTATTGGTAGCAAAAGACCAAAAAATCCTACTAAAAAAGGGGTATGGAATGGCTAACTATGATTTCGATATCCCAAATACGCCTGCCACCAAGTTTAGAATTGGCTCGTTGACAAAAGCATTTACGGCAGTAATGATATTGCAACTTTGCGAAGCTAAAAAAATCAATTTATCTGACAAAATAACAGATTACTTGCCCAGCTATCCCAATAAAAATGGAGATAGCATTACTATTCATCAACTTCTGTCTCATACTTCTGGGCTTCCGCATTACGGAGCGATACCCAACTTCTTTGAAAAGTATGGTGGGGTTCATTTTTCAGAACAAGAATACATCAATCTCTTTTCACGGTTGTCACTTTTATCCAAACCAGGTACAAAATATAATTATAGTAGCTTTGGCTATTTTTTGCTCGGAGTGATTCTGGAAAAAGTTTCTGGAAAAAGTTATGCGAATTTATTACAGGAAAAGATAGCGGATCCTCTGGGAATGAAAAATACGGTTGTAGAAACGCAATCCGCAATTGAAAAGAATAAAGCGTGTGGGTATGATTTCTTATTTGACTACAATCATATTTACAAATACAAAGGTTTGGCAAATGCCCCTTTTGAGGACGTGTCAAAAGCTGGTGGTGCGGGACAAATTTTATCCACTGTTGATGATCTTCATAAATGGAATACAGCATTATCATCATCTAAACTTCTTTCCGAAAAATATTTACGTCTTCTTTTTACACCTAACTTATCTAATTATTCATATGGATGGAATATGAAACGCAAAACTTTGAAAGGCAGATCCGATACTATGTACATTGCTGAACACGGTGGATCCTCAACTGGTTTCCTATCCTATATATCAAAAAATCTAACCAACAGCATTTTTATAGTCGTATTGAGTAACCGAAGCAATGCTGCAGTTCCAAATATGAGTAATGATATACAAGCGATTTTAGCTGGCGATTCTTATGCAATGCCTAAAAAAGCTCTACTGCCAGACTCCACAGGAAATATAACCTTCAAACTAAAAGGATTTTCAACAGCCAAAACTGTTTTTGTATCTGGCGAATTTAATAATTGGATTCCTTGGCAAACTTTTTTATCAAGGCAAGGTGACGAATGGTTTTGCAAAGTACATTTAGACAAAGGCACTTATAAATATATGTTTGTAGTTGACGGTGATTGGATTCCAGACCCTGATAACCCAATACAGGATAAAAGTTCTTTCACCAGTTCAATAATCACAGTTCATTAGGGAACTAATAGTGTAACCAAAATAAATTTGCAATAAGTTAGCTTTTGAGATGCTAAAGACCTATCAAGTACGGCAGGTAACAGGGGTTTTGTGCAAGTCGGGCAGAAGGAAGTACAATCGGCTTTTAGTTCTTTATTGTACTTCGGTTCGGGCTTGACAAGCATCGCCAAACTTTTTGTTGTTAACTTCATCTTTGTATATTTATTCATCAGAGGTTCTAAGCAGACGGCATTCTAATTCCCAACCTGCACAAAGCCCTGCTCGTTGATGCGCAACGTTTCCCGACAACCCTACTACTTTGACGCATAGCAGAAAAACAGTAACTTTACAGAAAAGTAATTTGATAGAAAAATGAGGTTGCCACGTTATGAACTCAAGGCTGAAAAGTCTTTAATGGTTTTTGAATTTACAAGCGAAGGGCTGAAAGGACAAATTCCGAAACTCATTAAATTTAGTGAAACCACATTGAAAGGGTTTTACAACCTTGCATTTGGCGACAAAAATTTAGAAACGGGTGACATTGATGACGCAGCAGTTTCAAACAATGGCGACAGTGAACAAGTTTTGGCAACGGTAGTTTCGGCAGTTTATTCATTAAACTTGTTGTGATAGTTTTTACAGTTAGAATATCATATATGGGGATTGATGTGCTGAAATATCATCCCGCTTATGTGCCTGTAACTTAAAACCATTGAAATTTTAAAACTTCTCTTTATTTGTGGCGGTTCCAATTTTGACAATTGTGATGGTAATCAAATCAAGCGATTCCATGAAAATTAGTTCGGGAAAAAGCGTCAGTGGTTGGCCGCTCTTTGGCTTGGTAATAGAGAAGCTGATGTATTCCATTGGTGTTATTTTGCTGCTCGCACTATTTGCTTTTATCATACTTTCATCAATTGGTGTTGACTGAAAACAGTATGTTTTGAAAAGGCAAAACCCGCCCTTGTCATTCCGACGAAGGAGGAATCGGGCGTTAACCGCGCGCCAAAGCCCGGACTTGTTGGCAAGTGGAAGCCGGATTCCTCCTTTGTCGGAATGGCAAACAAAATAGTATCTTCCAAAAGACCCAAACCTGCCCGCACAAAACAAGAACTTTAGTATTTGTAAAACCATGAACGAAGCCGAAAAAATAGCCCAGCAAATTAATCGCCGCGAGTTTTTGCGCGGCAGCGTGTTGGGTTTGGGAACGCTGGCTTTGGGTTCGCTGGCCAATCCGATGGGGGCTTTCGCCGCCGACGGGCCGCAACCGAGCCGGTTGCCGCACTTTGCGCCCAAGGTCAAACGCATCATTTACCTGTTCCAGAGCGGCGCGCCCTCGCAACTGGAACTGTTCGACTACAAGCCCAAACTGCGCGAAATGTTCGGCCAGGAACTGCCCGATTCGGTGCGCGGCGGACAGCGGCTCACCGGAATGTCGTCCGGGCAACGGTCGTTTCCGCTGGCATTCGGCAAGTTTGATTTCAAGCAACACGGCAAAAGCCGTGCGTGGATCAGCGACTTGATGCCTTACCACGCCAAAATCGCCGACGACTTGTGTTTTGTGAAATCCATGTACACCGAGGCCATCAACCACGATCCGGCGGTGACGTTTGTGCAGACGGGTTCGCAACAGGCGGGCCGCCCCAGTTTCGGTTCGTGGGTCAGCTACGGGCTGGGCAGCGACAACCAGAACCTGCCCTCGTTTGTGGTGCTGCTTTCGCGCGGCAAGCAGGGCGACCAGCCGCTGTACGCCAAACTCTGGGGCAACGGTTTTTTGCCGTCCGAACACCAGGGCGTGATGTTCCGGTCGGGCAAGGATCCGGTTTTGTACCTCAACGACCCGTCGGGCATGGACCGCAAAAGCCGCCGCCGGATGCTGGACTACCTGGGCGAACTGCACCAGGAACACTACAGGCACACCGCCGACCCGGAAGTGAATTCGCGCATCAGCCAATACGAAATGGCGTACCGGATGCAAATGTCCGTGCCCGAAACGCTGGACGTGAGCCGCGAGCCGGATTACATCTTCGATATGTACGGCCCGGAAGCCCGCCAGCCCGGCACGTTTGCTTACAACTGCCTGCTGGCGCGGAAACTGGCCGAGAAAGACGTGAAATTCATCCAATTATATCACCAAGGTTGGGATCAGCACGGCAACCTGCCCAACGACATTAAAATCATGGCCAAGAGCGTGGATCAGGCCTCGGCGGCGTTGGTCAAAGACTTGAAAATGAGGGGTTTGCTGGATGATACGCTGGTGGTGTGGGGCGGCGAATTCGGGCGCACCAATTACTCGCAAGGCAAACTGACGGTTGACAATTACGGCCGCGACCACCATCCGCGCTGTTTTACGATCTGGATGGCCGGAGCCGGTGTGAAAAAAGGCATCACTTACGGCGAAACAGATGAGTTTGGCTACAATATCATCAAGAATCCCGTCCATGTCCACGATTTCCAAGCAACCGTGATGCACCTGATGGGCATTGACCATGAACGCATGACTTTCAAATCGCAAGGCCGCCGCTACCGCCTCACGGATGTGCACGGAAAATTAGTGAAAGGTATTTTGGCGTGAGGCAAAAGCCCCCGAGCAGCCTCCCCCAACCCCCTCCGAAAGAGGGGGCTTTTGGCTCCCCCTTCGGGGGCTGGGGGGCTTTTGCTTTCCAACCGCATAATTCGTCTGTTTTTCCGTGTCCGGCGTGTCGGCATTCGCCAGCCGAAGTGAAGGACACGCTTTGGCAGGGCATTCATTTGTTGGCCGATTGTACGTGTGGCAATTGCGGAATGGATTTTTACCGCACCTTTCCGATCAAGCACGCGCGGCATTTTTCGCTGGCGTTTGCCAAAAACCAGCGGCAGACTTTCGTGCCGCCCGGCGTGGGGCCGTGGCTTTACCAGCCGCTATTCGATTCGTATTATAGCGACCAAAAGACCAGCGTCCCGATCCGCAAAATAGTATGCCGCAAATATGCCAAAGCCGTCATCCTCAATTGTTTGGACTACCTGTACGGCCACGTGCTGCTGCAATTGCTCAATGCCCAAATGCACTTGGAAACCACGCCAGATATTGGTTTAATCGTGATTGTGCCCAAGAATTTGACTTGGCTCGTGCCCGCAGGCGTGGCCGAAATCTGGGAAGTGGATGCGCCGCTGTCCGCATTCAAAAACCGGATTGAAAACCTTGATGCGTTTGTGAAAGGCGAACTGCCGCGATTCGACGAGGTTTATTTGAGCGAGGCGTTCATCCAACCCGATTGGAACACGGTTGACATTTCGCTTTTCACCAAAACACCCCGGTTCGAGTTGGAGGGTTTTTATCGCAAACCCTTTCAAATCACGTTCCTTTGGCGCGAAGACCGCTGCTGGCTGAATACAAAACCCGAGGATTTCCTGTGGAAAGCGGCTTTTAAACTGAAATTGTTAGACCGGACAGGGTTTTATTTCCTGTGGCGGCAAAAACGGCTTTTCACCAAGACAGCCAGCCTTATCCACCGGAAACTGCCCGATGCGCGGTTTGTGGTGACGGGAATCGGGCGGAAGCAGAAGTTTCCCGGATTTTTCCAAGATTGCCGCCAAACCCAACCAAGTACGGAAACCGAGCGAAGCTGGTGCCGCCTGTATGCCGAAAGCCACTTGGTTATTGGCGTACACGGATCGGGTTTGCTGCTGCCCAGCGCATTGGCCGCCGGATTCATTGAATTGCTGCCGCGCCACCGGCTGGCTAATTTTGGCGAAGGCACGGCCACCAATTATGCTGACCGCAGGCAGGCTTTTTTGGGCAGGTTTTTGGATATTTTTGCGAAACCGGAATTGGTGGCCGCCCACGCCGTGCAGATGCTCAAGGGCTTCGGTTTTTTCCGGCAGGTTTTGGGAAAGGGGAATGACTTGTGAAAATATCCGGAATCAAGGCTTCTGCTTGGAAATAGTATCCTTGGCAAGTGCCAAACATGCCCGGATTTGAACAGGACTGTTTCAGCCAAAACCTTGACCATGCAAGCCATTCATCTCTAAGAACAACCAAAAAAAACCACCAAAACCACATCGCACATGGATTCGATATTTGCCTCCAAATTCTCGCTGTACGCCGCCGCGCTGATATATCTGTTGGCCGGTGCGTACCATTTCATCAACCCGAAAGTATATTTGAAAATCATGCCGACGTGGTTTCCGGCCAAGGAATGGCTCAACTGGCTGTCGGGTTTGGCGGAAATCGTGTTGGCCGTCGGGTTGCTGTTTCCGCAGACGCGCACCATCGCTGCCTACGGGTTGGTGGCCTTGCTGGTTTCGTTTTTCGCGGTTCACGTGGGCCATCTTTTCGAGCCGCCCGTAATTAAACTCTCGCGCACTTCCGCCGTGGATTTTACGCGAAAACCCACGTATTACGGACTTTTTGCGCGGCTGGCGTTGCAGTTTTTCCTCATTTACTGGGCTTGGCAACTGCGGCTAGCTTGAGAGGGAAATACCGGATGGGTTTTGGCTTTCCGGAGAATGATAAAACAGCATCTTTCCAAAAGCCCAAACCTGCCTATTTCCCGAATACCGATTCCAAGTTCCGGTCTGACACACAGTGTCTGACCTGCGTTGAGGCCTGCCCGAAATAGTATGTTTCAAAAAGCCCGAACCCGGCCAAGTTTCACTTATCCAGCAGCCTGCGTTCCAGCAATTTCATGAAGTGGCCGCCCACCACCGAACGGGCTTGGAAACCCACTTGCTTGGCATCCAGGGTATCGTACCAATCGCAGATGGGCACGCGGGTGGGCGTTTCGTTGATGTAGCGGTACAGCGGCTGCATCAGCGCGTCGAAATCCTCTCTTTTGCGGGCCATGGCCGCCAGCCACACCAGCCAATCCGATTTGGTATAGTGCTTGCGGCTGTCGAGCGGCAGGCCGTAGGGTTGCTGTTTTTTCAGGTAGTATTTGATTTCCTTTTCCACCACTTCCGGTGGGAAGATGTTGAAATCCAGCAGTTTGTCCCAAATCAGGTTGTATTTTTGGCTCCAACTGCCTTTTTTGCCGAAGGTAAGCGTGTAATGGTCGGTGTCGTCGGCCATTTTCATCCATTTCATGGCAAACGACTTGGCCAAGTGCGTGTATTCGTGCGCCGTTTCCGAAAAGCCGAGTTGCGCGGCCAGCACCCCGAAGCTGGCCAGACCCAGAATCGCCTTGACCGACAGGTTGGCGTTGCGCGTAAGGTGGCCCGCAAAATCGTCGGTACAGAGCTGGTTGGCCGGGTCAAAGCCTTCCTTTTTCAGGTATTCCGCCCAGATTTTCAGCGTGCCCCAGTGCCGCCGTGCGTATTCGGCGTTGCCTTCCACTTCGGCAATGGCGGCGGTCATGATCAGCATATTGCCGCACTCTTCCACGGGCATATCTTCGGGGTAGGTCTGGCCGTTGGCAATCGGGTAGGTTCCCAGGTCGTGGGCGGCGAAAGGCTTGGTCCAGCGGCCACTCTCGCTGTACTCGAAGATGAACTCCATCATGGCCTTGAGCAAATCCGGATTGTAGAGCAGAAACAGCGGTGCCGACGGATAGGTGACATCCACGGTGCCGATGGAGCCGTTGGAAAAGTTTTCCTTGGAGAAAAACATGGGCGTGCCGTCGGGGTGCGCCACCAATTTGTGCGCCGCAATGGCCTGCCGGTACGAGAGTTCGCAAAGTTGGGCATACTGTTCGCCACCGGCGGCTTTTGTGTCCTGGTACAATTGCTCGTCAAAGTCGCGGCATTTGAGCATCAGGCTGGTATAGTCTTTTTCGGCATCGGCCAGCATTTGTCCGGCAGTCATTTGCTCGTCGCGCCGCCACCAGGCCCGCAGGTTTTCGTGGAAATACTTTACCGAGTAAATGTCGTCGTAGGCAAGAATCAAATGCCTTTCAGTGGCTTGGCCACCAACCGCGCCCATGGGAAGAGTGAAGGCAAACGTCTCTCCGTCAATGGTGTGTTCCGCCGTATCGCCCGGAGCGGCCAGATACAGGTAGCCCCAGTCCATGCGTACATTGTCGCCTTTGCGGCCCAGTATTTCCTGCGTCCGCGTGCCGGTGTAGCCACCCGCCAGCCCGTGTTCTTCAAATTTCTGCCACTTGGTTTCCTGATCGGGCTGGTTGACGGCAATCTGGCCCGAAGCGCTGAAACGGATCTGCACCTCGTGCGGCGCACCGTCGTTGGCTTGCACCCGGAAGGTGACATAGCTGGCTGGCCGCGCCAGCGTTTCCAAGTCATCGGGCAGCAGGGGCGAGGTAAACGTGACCGCTAAATCCACGCCGCCCGCCGCAAATTCGTAGTGCGTCTGGGTGGCCCGCACCCGCACCGAATGTTGCACCGCATTGGGAACCGGGTTGGTGATGGTTGCCAGGTCAGACAGGCCGACATCAATGAAGCCCACGCCGTGGTTGGGGTTGCGGCACCGGATTGCCATTACGTTGCGGCCTTGGCGCAGGTGGCTTTTGACTGCGGGCGGCAGTTCGCGGTATGTGTAATCTTCCATGCCGCAGGGGCCCCAGGCGTAAGCCAAGTGGCCGTTCAGGTACACTTCAACTTCGTCGTCGTGCAGGATGTTGAGGTACAGGTTTTCAAAATCCGGTGTATCCAGCGAGAACTCGCGCCGCATCCATAGCTCGCGTGCCGACCATACCGACCGCTCGACGCGGTGGTTGAACTTGACCCCGAACGGGGCGTGGGCGGTGCGCCATTGGTAGTCGTCATATTCGAGGGTGTTCCAGTTCGGCGGCGGTGTGTTAAAGGTGTACCGTGCCGAATAAACCTTTTGCACACTGGTGGGCACCACTATTTGCGGCGGCACAAACGGCCTGCCCAAAAATTGGTATTCCTGCCCGTCCACGCGGATAATGCCTTCCAAAGGGTGGTTGCGTCCCGTCCAGTGCTTGGTCGGTTCGTCGTAAAGTTCGTCGGCAAAAGACCAGATGCAGAAATACGGGTCGTGCGTGATGAGCGGATACGCCGGGGGGCGCAACCGGGCTTCCGGCGGTGAAACTTCCTTGGGCTTTTGATCCGGTACGGCGGATGGTGGATTTAAAGAATAGCTCATAGCGGCGATGCCCGTGTTTTTGGTGTCGGTGTGTGTTAGGTCAAGGGATTGAGTCCCGGCAAAAAATAGTATCCCCGCTAAAGACGGGGCTTTCAGCTTCCGAAAAGCCCAAACCCGCGCGTCATTGCCGGGCCGGGCTGAGGCCGCACTTCGCGATAACGGTTTTTAAATTGCCTGCGGGTTATCTTACCCGCCGGGACACGGCAAAAAAACCATACCCAACGCCGGATGCCCGTCACAAAAGGCCCGTCACAAAATCCACGGTGCGCCACTCGGCCCACGTGGGCTGGTTGTTGGCTTGGCCAAAGCCCACGTGTCCGCCCAGCAGCGGCATTTCGAGAAACAGGAATTCCGATTGCCCGGCAATGTCGCGCGGGGAGCAACTTGGCGACAACACCGGGTCGTTTTGGGCATTGAGCAGCAGGCTCGGCACGCGGATCTGGGCCAGGTGCGGTAGCGAACTGCAACGGATGCAGTAATCCTCGGCGTTGGCAAAGCCGTGCAGCGGTGCCACGTAATGCTCGGTCATCTGCATCAGGGTGTTGTGCCTCAGCAATTTGTCCAGTGTTTCCTTACCGATCAGGTCTTTTTTTGTCAGCACAAACCGCTTGAATTTGTCGCGGAACATTCGGGCGTAGATGCTGTAATCGCCCATGGCGGCCACGCTGCCCAGCACATCGCACGGCGCGGAAATGGCAACCACGCTCTTGATGGCGGCTGGCAGGCCGCCGCCTTGTTCGCCGGCGTATTTGAGCGCAATGTTGCCGCCCTTGCTAAAACCAACCAAAGCGATGTGGCGATATGGTTCGGCTTGCAGCACGTGCCCGACCACCGCCGCCAAATCGTCGCTGCCGCCGTGGGTGGTCATGCGTTCAAGGCGGTTTGGCTCGCCGCCAAGCCCGCGCATATTCCAAGCCAGCACATCCCAACCGACGCGATTGAAGGCGGCAGCCATGCCCAGCATGTAGGGCCGGCTGGCGTTGCCCAGTAATCCGTGCGTCAGGATGGCCAGTTTGCCGGTTGGCGCACTGTTGCGGGTGCGGCTCCAGTCCAAGTCCAGGAAATCGCCGTCGGCCAGTTCGAGCCGTTGGCGTGCATAACCGGTGTGGGCCACACGGCGCAAGGCATTGGGCAGGATGGTCTGCAAATGGCGGTTCCATTGGTGGCGGGGCGGGCGGTAGGAGGGGGGCGGTAGTAATGGCATGGATTTTTGGGATGGCGCAGGGCTGCACCCTGCGTTGGTGTGTTGCGCCCTTTCAGGGCTTTATTGCCGGGCTTCAGACGTTTCTTTGGCACTTTACGGTAAAAGAGCTTACTTCGTTCCCACACAAACCCCAACCGCCACCCCACCATGAACGAGACTTTCACCGCCAGCCGCATCACCGACCTGCTCACGCCCGACGAAGTGGTGTTCAATGAGAAGGGCGTTACGTTCCGCACCAACAAAATCATGGGCGGCTCAGAAAACTTCGTGTTCTACACCGATATTTCGGGCGTGGAGATAGACAACGGCATTTTTTTCTCCATTATCCGCGTCATTCCCCGCGCCAGGGTCGAAATCGTCATTGAGGGTTTTACCAAGAGCGATGCGCAACGGATCAAGGAACTGATTCTGGAAAGAGTATGAAGGCGGAACCGGTGCGGAGACCCCGAAACAGTGGCGCGTGAAGACACGCGCTACGGAAACGGTTTCGGCAAAATAGTATGTTTCAAAAACGCCAAACCCACCGGTTGGCTGTTACTCGCAATCGGGTTTGAAGTTGGCCGTGCCGTAGCTTCTGCGGTTATACGAATAGTGCCACCACTCTGAAGTGATGGGGCTGAAACCGGCCTGCACCATCGTTTGCCTCAGCAATTGGCGGCGGGCCAGCACGGCGGCGGGCAGGTCGGTGTTGGCTTGGTAGGCTTCGCGCCCGAAAAAATCGAACGGTGTGCCCATGTCCAGCTCGCGGCCCGTGCTGTCGGTCAGCGACAAATCCACGGCGGCCCCCTTGTTGTGCATGGAGCCATTGCCGTACGGGTTGCCCACAAAACGGTCGTCGGGCTTGATCTTCCACATTTTCTTTTGCACGTCCAGCGGCCGGTAGCAATCAAACAACCGGAGGCGGTAGCCCTTGGCTTTCAACAGGTTATTGGCTTTGACCAAGGCTAGGGCCGCCTCCTTGCGCAGCAGGCATTTGGCGCAGTCATATACTTTTTCGTGCAAAAAATTATTTGGCGTGGCGTAGCGCAAATCCAGCACAAACGTGGAATCGAGCCGGATCACTTCCACAAAACCGCTGTCGGGCATCTGCGCGAGGTTGGGTTTGGGCTTTCCGGAAGATACTATTTTCAACGTGTCGGCGGCTGACGAATCCGGGGCCGGGCTGTCGGCAAGTGAATCTTGGGCGGGTTGTGCCGTGCTGCCGGGCGGTGTTTCCGGCGGTCGGTTGCGCGAGGGCCCGCAGGTGCAGAAAATACCCGAGAAAACGGTTAGCAAGCAAAGGAGTCGGATGCGTTTCATCGGGGGCGCGTCATTTTAAAATAATACTATAAATGGAAATACTTGCATAGATTCGCGGCAGGTTCCATAACGCCCCACCGTATTCCGCCAAAAATACCGATGTTCCGACAATATACGCACATCCTCTGCCTCGTGTCCATCCTTTTTCTGGGGATGCCCTTGTGCCAGTCGCAGGTGAAAACGAAAAATAGTATCAAAAAAAACACCCAAACCCCCCTTCCCGCCAAAGTGTTGGTTTGGCAATTCCCGCTTTCGCGGCCGCACACGGGCATTTTGCTCGGCAACGGCACGCAGGGCCTGATGGTGTGGGGCGGCGGCGGCCAACTCAACATCACCATCGGGCGGGCCGGTTTCTGGGATCACCGGGGCGGCAATGAGTTTTCGGCGCGGACAACCTACCGCGAAGTGAAACAACTGCTCGAAGCCAAAGACGAGGCGGGCTTGCGCAAAGTGTTTGAAGTGCCCCCAACCGCCGCCAACCAGCCCAAAGAGCCGCGCCAGTTGGGTGGTGGCAGGCTGGAAATAAAACTGCCCGACGGCTGGACATTGGCACAGGGAAACCTGCTGCTGCAAACCGCCCGGATTCAACTGCTGGTCAAAGACCGGGCGGGCAAGGAAAAAACGCTGCTGATTGGCCAGAGCGTGGATTCGGAGATGGCTTGGCTGGAAATGCCGCCCGAATTTGCGGGAAAGGTATCCGTGAAACTCGTGCCCGCCTACGAGAGCGACAAGGTGAAGGAAGCCTTGGAAAAGACCGGCGTGCAGGCCCCCACTTCCTCAACCGTGGGGCAGGATTACCTGAATACCGTTGTTTACCAAGACTTTACCCAAAATCTGCCCGCCGACGAGCCGCTGACCGTTGGCTACCAGTTGGATAAGCTGAGCAAACGCAAAAAGCAACTGCTCATTTCCTCACACTTGGGCAAGGGCGGAACCGCAATCCTGCGCAATGGCTTTGAGAAAGCCGACGCGTTGAAACTGGAACAGCAAAGCAACCGCTGGTGGGCGGCATATTGGGCGGCCGTACCCAGCATACAACTTCCCGATCCGGTTTTGCAGGAAATCGTGGATTACGGCCTCTACAAGCAAGCCTGCACCACACCGCCACAAGGGGTGGCCGCCGCGCTGCAAGGCCCGTTCATGGAAGACTACCAACTGCCGCCGTGGAGCAACGACTACCATTTCAACATCAACATCCAGATGATTTACACGCCCGCCCTGGCCACCAACCGGCTTTCGCATTTCGGGCCGCTGTGGAACATGATGCGGGCTTGGATGCCGCAATTGCAGGCCAATGGCGAGAAATTCTTTGGCCGCCCCGGAGCTTTGATGCTGCCCCATGCCGTGGACGACCGCTGCCGGGTGGTGGGCACTTACTGGACCGGAACCATTGACCACGCCTGCACCGCTTGGATGGCCATGCTGGCTTGGCAGCACTACCGTTACGGCTTAAATGAAACCATACTGCGCGAAACCGTCTATCCGCTGCTCACCGGCGCGTTTGAGGGATATTGGGCCATGCTTGAGGAAACCGCTGACGGCAAGGGTGGCAAGCGGTTCACGCTGCCCGTGTCGGTGAGTCCCGAATACCGGGCCGACCAGATGACCGCTTGGGGTCGCGATGCCTCATTCCAATTGGCAGCCTTGCACAAGGTTGCGGAAATACTGCCCCAAGCCGCCCAAAAACTGGGTAAGCAAATAGATCCGCGCTGGGCCGATGTTGCCCGTCGCCTGCCGCCCTACACCACATTCGAGGGAAACTGGATTGAGGAATACCCGTGGGCAAAAAGCAAACGCATCGCATTCTGGGAAGGGCTGGACCATGTGGAGAGCCACCGCCACCACTCGCACTTGGGCAGCATTTATCCGTTTGCCACCATTGACCCCGCCGATGCGCAGCACAAAGACATTGTGCAGGCAAGCATGAACCGCTGGGTGAACAGGGGTACGGGTATGTGGTCGGGGTGGTGCGTGCCGTGGGCTTCGGTGCTGCACGCCCGCACCGGCAACACCGAGGCGGCGGTGAGCACGCTGCACTGGTGGCGCGAAAACTTCGTGAACGAAGGGCGCGGCACGCTGCACAACGCCAACAAACCGGGCATCAGCATCATTGCCAATCCGGTTTGGGACAAGCTGCCGCCCGGTTCGCCCAATGCTGAAATCATGCAGCTCGATGCCGGGTTCGGAGCCTTAAGTGCCGTGCTGGAACTGCTGGTGCAGCAGCGCGGCGAAACCATCCATGTGCTGCCCAACCTGCACTACGGTTGGAAGAACGCGGGTTTTGAAAACATCCTCACCGAAGGGGCTTTTTTGATCAGTGCCAAGGTTGCGGAGGGCAAAACCACTGAAATCAGGATAAAAAGCCAAAAGGCCGGCAAACTGCGGCTGGCGCATGGCCTGGGTCGCGAATTTTTGCTGGATGGCAAGCCCATGGCGGGCGAAACGCTGGAAAAAGAGTGTGCCGCTGGCGAGCAATTGCTGCTGAAACCCAAGTGAGGCGGACGCAAGTGCCGGATATTCCGGTTCGGGCAGAATAGTATCTTTCAAAAAGCCCAAACCCGCCAAAGGTGAGTTGCGGGGCATTTTTTATGGATGGCCAAAAAAAATGCCCTGTAGATTTTGGAATACACCAAAATCTTTCAACATCTTAGGAGCGTTTTCCGGAATAATAGTTTGCCGGTTCGCTGACTTACAAAAGAAAGCCGAATTTGCTTTTTTCCGGAATGATGTTTCCATTTGCGGCGGTATTTCGTGACTTTGCATTTTTTACCACTCCAACACCCCTGACCTAATCATTTATGAACACAAGCATCTGGCGAAAAAAGCCGTTGGCGGCCTACGAGGCGGACATCAAGAAAAGCGAGTTGAAACGCGTATTGGGCAAGTGGAGCTTGACCGCCATCGGCATCGGCGCCATCATTGGCGGCGGCATATTTGTGCTTACCGGAACCGGCGCGCACTACCACGCCGGCCCGGCCTTGGCATTGTCGTTTGTGGTGGCTGGCATTGGCTGCATTTTCGCCGCGCTGTGCTACGCCGAGTTCGCTTCCATGCTTCCCGTGGAAGGTTCGGCTTACGCTTACGCCTACGGAACCGTGGGGGAGATTTTCGCCTGGCTCATTGGTTGGGGCCTGATTCTGGAATACGCCATGGGAGCCATGACGGTGGCCGTGAGCTGGTCGGGCTACTTCACCAAACTGCTGCACCTGTTCCACATAGAACTGCCTTTCTGGCTGCGCAACGACCCTGTTTCCGCCGCCAAGTATGCCGCCGACAACGGCTTGGCCGATCCTGCCTTTGCTTTTAATCTGCCCGCCCTGCTGATTGTGTGGCTGGTGACTTTCATTTTGATAAAGGGGATAAAGGAAGCTGCCGGAGCCAATAACATCATCGTGATCTTGAAATTGGCAGCCGTTCTTTTCATCATCTTGGTGGGTGCGTTTTACATCACTCCCGCCAACTGGGAGCCGTTCATACCGGAAGCGAGGATGATTCCGGGCAACGATGGCAAACCGGTAGAAGCCTACGGTTTCCAAGGCATCATCAGCGGTGCATCGGCCATATTTTTTGCTTACATCGGTTTTGATGCGGTTTCCACGCAGGCTGGCGAGGCCATCAATCCAAAAAAAGACATCCCGTTTGCCATCATCACCTCGCTGCTGGTCTGCACCACGCTTTACATATTGGTATCGCTGGTGCTGACGGGCATGATTAACTACAACGATATTGTGGGCGAGGCTCTGAAGGCTCCCGTCGCTTTTGCCTTCGATTCGGTGGGGCAGACGTGGGCGGTGTTCATCATTACGGCGGCCGCTACCATCGGCTTGATTTCGGTGATGCTGGTGATGATGCTGGGCCAGACGCGCATTTTCCTGGGAATGTCCAAGGACGGGTTGATACCCCGCTTTTTCCGTCAGGTACACCCCAAATTCCGCACCCCGTGGAAAAGCACTATCCTGGTGGGTGCCGTTGTGTCGGTGGTGGCCGCCTTCACACCCATTGACCTGCTGAGCGACATGACCAGCTTCGGGACTTTGTTCGCATTTGCCATGGTTTGCGGGGCCGTGTGGCTGCTGCGGGTGCGCGAACCCAATGCCGAACGCAATTTCAAGGTTCCGGCCCTGCCGTTTGTCGCTATTGCGGGCATTGTAATCAACCTTTACCTGATTGTCAATCTCAGCGTAAATGCTCAGCTCTACGCATTGGCTTGGCTGGCCATCGGGGTGTTGGTGTACTTTGCCTACGGCAAACGCAACAGCAACTTGGAAAAGGCGGAGAATGCCATGTAAACGTTTTTGACGCGGAACTTTTGTGCCGGTAGCAACCGCGGATGCCGGGGTTTGGGCTTTTTGGAAGATACTATTTTGGCAAGGGTCAGGTAGGTATGCCATACCTTTGAGGTATGGCATACTTGAACCCAAACAGATTCCGGGAGCCTGCGGTTATGGTTTTTCCGATACGGACTTTCATATTTCCCATTCGCCAAAGGTTACCTTTCTGTCGCGTGTAATATATATGCCTGAAACGGGGAGGTTTTTTGCCGCCACATTATTTTTTTGTTAAAATTGGGTTTTAGGAATAGGATGGTTCAATTAAATTTCAATATTTTTGACGTTTCATGGATGAAATGAATCTTCCGGCGGTTCCGAAACAATATTTTATATTGCCATAGCCAGCATGTAATGGTTTTCATTTATTTTCATATACTTGCACAACTTTAAAACCTAACAACTCAATTAATCACTCGTAAAACGCTCAAACTGGATGAAAAATCAAGCTACAACGCCCGCCGCGAAAACGCAAAGTGCAAAAACCTCTTCCCTCGGCGACTACTTCGCCCCGATTACGCTTATCCTGATTTTTATCATTTCCGTCCTGATCTACATATTCGTGCTGGGCAACGGAAGCCACTTTGAGGGCGGTAGCAATCTGAACGAACCCCTGCCAGGCGATTACTTGGGCACGGTTTACAAGGGCGGTTTCGTGGTGCCGATATTGATGACCATGTTGCTGACCGTACTCGTGTTTTCAATCGAGCGTTTCATCACCATCAACAAGGCGACCGGTACCGGCCCGGTGGATGCGTTTGTGCGGCGCGTGAAATCAGCTTTGGCCACCGACAATATCAGCGGAGCTTTGGCCGAGTGCGACAAGCAGAAAGGTTCGGTTGGCAATGTGATCAACGCAGTATTGCACAAATACCGCGACATGACCAACGAAACCTCCATGACCAAAGACCAGAAAGTACTGGCAATCCAGAAGGAATTGGAAGACTCCACCTCGCTGGAACTGCCGATGCTGGAGAAAAACCTGACCATCATTGCCACGCTGGCCTCCATTGCCACGCTGATGGGCTTGTTCGGAACGGTATTGGGTATGATCCGGGCGTTTGCTGCCTTGGCACAAGCGGGTGCACCCGATGCGTCGGCACTGTCCACCGGTATTTCCGAAGCCTTGATCAACACGGCATTGGGTATCGGCACCTCGGCACTGGCCATCATCGCCTACAACTTCTTCACCAGCAAGATTGACACGCTGACGTATAACATTGACGAGGCTGGCTTCAGCATCATGCAGAACTTCGCGTCCAAGCACAACTAATCGGGCTTCCCAAACCCCCTCCGCCGGAGGGGCTTTTTTGTTCGGTTTTTTTGGCGGAAAATATAGTATCCCCACAAAAGCCGAAACCCCCGGAAAAGTTTTGAATCCATCTTTTTTGTAACCAATCACCTGTTTCTCAGGAAGTTGGAGCCAAGATGAAAACCGGGATGAAAAAAAAGTACTTTTTTTCATCCCGGTTTATGGAAAACCAAGAGTTGCCGCATCCATAGCATGGAACACCAGCGGCCGCAATACCTTTATCAATTTGTAAAAGCGAAAATACCATGGCAAAAGTCAAAATAGCCCGTAAAAGCATCATGCTCGATATGACGGCCATGTGTGACGTAGCGTTTTTGCTGCTCACCTTCTTCATGTTGACCACCAAATTCAAGCCCGACGAGCCGGTTGTGGTAGACACGCCGGGTTCGGTTTCCCAGACCGTGCTGGGCGATGCCGACCTGCTGATGATTACCATTGACCCCGATGGCAAAATATTCATGGGTGTGGACAGCGACAAGACCCGCTCGGCCATGCTGGAAAAAATGTCGGGTCAGTACAAAGTTGCTTTCAATGCCGAACAGAAAAACCAGTTCCGCCTAACGTCCACGTTCGGCGCGCCAATGGCGGCTCTGCCGCAAATCATGACGGCAACCGGCAAGGCCCGCGCCCAAATGCAAACCGGCATCCCCACCGATTCGCTCGACAACCAACTGGCCAAATGGGTGCAGTATGCCCGTCTGGCTCAGTCCGACCTGTATAACAACGACCCCAAGCGGCAGTTGAAAATAGTGGTGAAAGCCGACAAGGAAGCCAAATACGAGAACGTGAAAAAAGTGCTGAACACCTTGCAGGAGCAGAACCTGAACCGCTTCAACCTGATTACCAACCTTGAGGCGATGCCCGAAGGGTTCGGCAAGAAGAAAGGCGAGTAGGGTTTCCGTATCCCGGACATTTTAAAATCAGGGGTTTGGTGCTTTTGAAAGCTGAAAGCCCCGTCTTTAGCGGGGATACTATTTTCCAGCACCGGACACCCGGTTTCCAATGAATCATCAAAATTCAAAACAGGTACGACCATGGCAGAATTAGACACCAGTAGTGGCGGGAAAGGCAAGAAAAAAGGGGGCAAGAAAGCCTCCACCCGCGTTGACATGACCCCGATGGTGGATTTGGCCTTCCTGTTGGTGACTTTTTTCATGCTCACCACCACCTTCAGCAAGCCCAAGATCATGACGCTGAGTATGCCGGAGAAGAAAGACAAGAATATGCCCGAGCCGCCCAAGGTGGATGAAAGGCTCACCACCACCATTATCCTTGACAAGAAAGACCGCGTATTCTATTACCGTGGCGTGGAAACACCGGAGGTTTTCACCAGCGACTATTCGCCCACGGGCTTGCGCAAAATGGCCGTGGAGCAGGTTGCCGCAGCCAAAAGGCTTGGTGCGGACAAAGACGCGATTTTCATTATCAAGCCCACGCCCGAATCCACGTACAAGAACATGGTGGACATTCTGGACGAGATGAAAATCACCAATGCCAAGATTTACGCCATCCAGCAATTGGTGCCGCAGGATTTGGAACTGATAGAGAAGTACAAGAAAGACAAAAACATCACTGACTGATCATGGTAGACTACAAATCACCCAATGTCACCTTGGACGATATCGTCTTTGAGGGCCGGAACCAAGCTTACGGCGCATACACGCTCCGCAAGCTGTACAACAACATCGTTACCCGTTCGCTGCTGATTGGCGGGGCCTTGTTCATTGTCGCCTTCCTGCTGATGCAGTTCGTGTCCACGCAGAAGGGTGAAGAAGCAGTTAATACGGAGATAGATTTGGCTAATTTGCCGCCGCCGCCGCCCGTTGACCCCAACGAGCCACCGCCGCCGCCACCGCCGCCCATCCCGCCGCCGCCAAAAATCGCCACGATCAAGTTTGTGGAGATGGAAGTGGTGAAGCAGGAGGAAGCCGACCAGGAAATCACGAAAGTGGAGGAGACCGAGAAGAAGGTAATCTCGACTTTGACCCAGGAAGGGGAGGAAACCGGAGGGAATGCGCTGGAAGTGACCGAATCGGGCCCCGGCTTGATTGACGAAGGCAAGGAAGAGGAGCCTTTCATCGTGGTGGAGCAGCAACCCGAGTTTCCGGGCGGAACGGAAGCCATGTACAAGTTCATGCAAAAGAACACGCGGTTTCCGGCACCGGCACGCAATGCCAATGTTTCGGGAAAAGTGTTCATGTCTTTTGTAGTATCTTCCGACGGAACCATCAAGGATATCAGTGTCTTGAAAGGACTGGGCTACGGCTGCGACGAAGAGGCCAAACGCGTGATTGCGATGATGCCTAAATGGAAGGCTGGCCGACAAAGCGGACGCAATGTGCCGGTGCGCTACCAATTGCCTTTCAGCTTCAAATTGGAATCGCAATAATCCATCAACATAATTAAGGAAAAGTACGTATGCGCAATCCATTGGATGGGAAAATGTTTTCGGTGTTGGGGATAGTGATGGGATTGGTGTACGTGGCCTTGGGTATCACACTTGCCTTTACACCGCTGGGCGAAACCGTGTTTCCGGCGGGAATCAAGACATTTTTTGGCATAGCCATCATTGTGTATGGAGCATTCAGAATGTACCGCGCCATCCGTCAGATGGTTTGATGGGCAGTTTTGCGGCAGTGACATTGGAAGAATCCTTGCGTACTCGCTCGGATTCTTCTTTGTTATCCTGTTGCCCTCATGCGGGGGCGAGAAAGTGGATACTGCCACCAGCGGCAAAATATCTATCGGGGTTGATGAGGCATTCCAGCCACTGATCCAAGCGGAAATAGATGCTTTTTCGGCCTCGTATAAATACGCTACCGTGAAGCCGGTGTACACCTCTGAAGACATGGCGGTTCAACTGCTGCTGGCCGACAGTGTGCGTTCGGTAATCATGACTCGGAGCCTGACTGATAAGGAGAAACAATTTTTCGACGCGAAAAAACTGTTTCCGAAGACCCTCAAAATCGCAACGGAAGCGGTGGCTTTTGTGGTCAACAAGAACAATCCCGATTCGCTGCTGACCATGAACCGCCTGCGTACCATTCTGTCGGGCAATGCAAAAGTTTGGAACGAAGTAAGCGGCAGAGGCTCGCAAAAAAATATCGTGTTGGTGTTTGACAATGCCAACTCAAGCAACCTGACGTATGTTCGCGGGAAATTTGATTTGGGAACTGACTTGGACAAAAGGATATATTCGGCGAATTCCAGCAGGAACGTGGTCAGTTACGTACAGAAGAATGAAAATGCCATCGGTGTAATCGGTGCCAGTTGGATCAGCGATTCGGACGACCCGCAGCAACAGCAATTCAAGCGCGATGTTACCGTGGTATCAATTGCCGCCAAGGACGACCCTACGATTGACGATTATTTCCAGCCGTACGCCGCCTACCTGCAAACAAAACAATATCCGCTGCACCGCGACCTGTACATTGTGAGCCGGGAGGCGCGGGTGGGGCTTGGCACGGGTTTTGCCGCATACGTGGCAAGCGACAAGGGGCAGTTAATTATATTAAAGGCTGGCTTGCTACCCGCAACGATGCCGGTAAGGCTGGTCGAGATTAAATGAATGCAAGCCAGTTGTCGCCACAGAATTACAAAAACAGTATCCTAACAATAACCCAAACCCCATACACGATGATGCGTAAATCAATGGTTGCTCTTGTCGGTGTGTTCGCCGTGCTGTTTGCAGGACAAGAGTTGGCGGCCCAGAATATTACTGAAGGCCTGAAAAATCTGGAGTTGGAAAAATACGGCGTTGCCGCCAAGACATTCAAGGATTTGGCGAGCCAGAAACCTACGGGTGAAAACCGCTACTACTTGGGCAATTATTATTTGGTTGTGGAGGAATTGGATTCGGCCAAAATGCAATTTGACCAAGGAATTGCCGCCGACCCAAAGTATCCGCTGAACTACGTCGGCTTGGGTTCCTATCTGATGTCGCAGGGAAAAAAAGCGGACGCACAGGCTCAATTTGCCAAGGCTAAGGAGATAAGCAAGTCCAAAAACGCCGACGTGTTTTACCGTATAGCTGAGGCGTACGTGGCTTACAAAACCACCAACGACCCGATGGAAGCCATTAACCACGGACAGCAGGCGTTGAAACTGGATGCCAAGAAAGCGGAGGCTTACATACCGATGGGCGATGCGGCGTTGCTGAAACTCGACGGAACCACTGCCGCCAACAATTATGACCGCGCGGTGTCATTGAATCCGGGCCTGTTGAAAGCGCACCTGCGTTTGGGCGATTTGTTCATCCGAAGCAAAAGCTACAACTACGCCCGCGACAAATACAATGAGGCAGTCAGTGCCGATGCCAACTACGCCCCGGCCTACCGCAAGCTGGCCGATTTGCTTTACTTGGCAAAAAAATACCCGGAGGCATTGGCAAGCATGGAAAAGTACGTTGCCTTGGCCGACAAAAGCCCCCGGACGCAATTCCGCTACGCCGGTTTCTTGATTCTGGTTGGCAAGCATCAGCAGGCTTTGGACATTCTGGCCACGTTGAAAAGCAAGTACGACAATAATTTCATTTATAACCGTTTGATGGGCTACGCCTCGTACGAGACCAACCAGTGTCCGCAGGGGTTGGAATACCTCAATAAGTTTTTTACGCTTGCCAAGAAGGAAAGCGTTGCCGGATCGGATTATGAATACTTGGGCAAGCTGCAAATGTGTACGGGCGGCGATAGTGCCAAAGCAATCGCCAACTTGGTGGAAGGCGTGAAACTGGATTCCAACCGCGTGTCGGGCTTGCGCGACATAGCCCAAAAATTGTACGACGAGAAAAAATTTGCGCGGGCAGGCGAAGTGGCGCAAGTCTACATTGACCAGTCGGGTGCCGGTGCCGGAGCCAACGATTATTTTTTGCTGGGCCGGGCTTACTATTTTGCCAAAGACTACACGAAATCCGACGCGGTGTTTGTGCAAGTAACCAAAATACTTGCCGAGAAAGACCCTACCAATCCGTTGGGCTACTTATGGGAAGCGAAATCGAAAGCCCGGCAGGATGTGAATTCGGAGGGATTGGCGGAAGCGAATTATACCAAATACTTGCAAATGGCAGAAGTTGAGACGGATGCCGCCAAGAAGCAAGGTTACAAAAATGAGATGATCAACGCGTATAATTACATGGCCATCCTGAACCTGAAAAAATACAAATCATTGGCAAAAGCCCATGAATTCGCGAACAAGATAATCGCCTTGGATCCGGCAAATGCTAATGCGAAATACGTGCTTGGCTTCCAGCAGAAAGATTTGGATCCGAAACCGGCGCAAACACAGACCGCCCCGAAAAAACCGGCATCGGCTAAACCACAGCCAAAAACCAGCGGCACAACAGCCAAACCGGCCGCGCCGAAAAAAGGCTGACAATCAGTTTGATGTCATTATCGGAAACAAAAAACACCCCGTCCACAACGGGGTGTTTTTTGTTTCCGATAAGCCGGAATTACTTCATGAATGGCGGGTTTGGAGCGTCTGAAAGATACTATTTTGGACAGGCCGCAACGTCGGCCGGACAACTCCGTGCCGAGTCTCCTGTCTGTAGGCAGACAGGAAACCGCAATCGGCATTCTCGAAAACAACAAGGGGGTTTGGGTCTTTGAAAAGATACTATTCCGCCAGACGGGTATTTCAAGGGTTAAAACAACCTTGAAATGACATCGGGCATGATTCCCAGCATTAACGTCAGGATAGCAGTGAGCATGAGAACGGTTTTGTAAAGACCCGAAACCTCGACTTCGGCCCGCACGGTTCCGGCATCGTCGTTGACGGGACGCATATACATGGCGATGATGACGCGGAAATAATAATAAAACCCAACCGCCGACATCAGCACGGCGATTACAAGCATCCAAACCATTCCCCTTTCCACGGCACTGGAAAATATAAACAGCTTTCCAAAAAAACCCGCTGTCAGTGGCATTCCGGCCAGTGAGCACATGGCAACCGTGTTAACCAAGGCCAGCATCGGTTCACGCTTGGCCAAGCCATTGAAGGAGTCGTATTTGTCGGTTCCCGTTTGTTCCACCAAAATCAACACGCCGAATGCCGTGATGGTGGCAAGTGCGTAAGCCAAGGAATAGAAAATGATGGCGGTTTGCGATTTGTCATTGAAAGCCGTAACTGCCAATAGCAAATATCCGGCGTGCGAAATGCTCGAATAAGCCAGCATCCGCTTGAAACTGCTTTGATAAACAGCCGTGATGTTTCCCATTACAAGTGTCAGAACGGACATGGTCGCCAGGCTTACCCACCAAAAATCGTAGATGTCCACGAAGGAGGCTGACAGTATTTTGTACAAGGCTGCAAATCCGGCGGTTTTGACAATTGTGGACATGAATGCCGTAAACACGCTAGGTGCGCCATCATACACATCAGGAGTCCAGAAATGGAATGGGGCAACTGAAAGTTTGAACAGAATGCCCACCAATAACAGTGTGAGGCCAAGATAGAGCATGGGCGGCAAGTTGCCCGCGTTGGATTGGATGTAGCCCGCAATGACCGAAACGCTGAAGCCGCCCGTGGCACCATACAGCAACGCCACGCCAAACAGCAAAATACCCGTGGCAAAGGCTCCCATGAGAAAGTATTTTATGGCCGCCTCGCCCGAACGCAGGTTGTCTTTGTCGCTTCCGGTAAGGATGTACATTGAAATGGAAAGGATTTCAATGCCGACAAAAAGCATGATAAGGTTTTCGTAGGAAACCATCATCAGCGCACCCACCAACGAAAAAAGCAGGATTGCGTAATATTCGGCGGGTTGGGCGTTGGGTTGGCTGGCATGGTAGCGCGAAAGCGGGATAATGAGGAGAGCCGACAAAAGGATGATTCCTGAAAAAGCCACGGAAATATTATCCACCGCCATCATGTTCTCAAAACCTCCCACGTAAGGCGCGGCATTGTTCCAATCCAGGCACGTAACCAGCAACGCAGCCAGCAGGAGCAGCATTGTTGCGGGCATCAATATCCAGCGCGACTTGAGGAAGCCTAAAAACAACACGGCGATTCCGGAAACGGAAAGTATGATAAGCGAAAGCATTTATATTGTTTGGATGAGTAACCGTTGATTGTGAAGTATGGGTTCGAAGGTGGGTTTTGCCTTCTAAAAAGATACTATTTTGAAAGGGCTGTTTTGCGTTTCAACGCCTGCTGGCCGCCAATTCCAGAATTTGCTTCACAGCGGGTTCGGTCATTTGCAAAAATGCGCCGGGGGCAATTCCCATCCAGAAAACCATGGCCACCAACGGAATCAGCACCGCTGACTCGGCCAGCGTTACGTCCGCAAACTTTCCGGTCCAGTTGCTTTGCTCGCCGAACATGACAAACTGGAACATCCGCAGCATATACACGGCTCCCAGAATGATGGTCAATCCGGCAACGGCTCCGTACCAATGGTTGAATTCATACACACCCGCCAGCAGCAAAAACTCGCCCACAAAGCCATTGGTGAGCGGCAACGCCACGCTGCCCAGCATCAATACCATGAAAAAAACCGTTAGTGCGGGCGAATTTTGCGTAATGCCACCCATCCGGTCCAAATCGCGGGTGCGCATCCGGCGTTGGATGATTTCCACAATGAAAAACAGACCCACAATATTGATTCCGTGCGCCAGCATCTGTACTACCGCACCTTGCATTCCCTTGAGGGTCAGAGAAAACACACCCGCACACATCAGCCCTACGTGTGCGAAAGAGGAATAGGCAAACAGCCGCTTGATGTCTTTTTGCTGGATGGCAATGACCGAGCCGTAAATGATGCCGATAACCGACAGAATCACAACCGTGGTGCCCCACTGCGCCACACCTACCGGAACAATGGGCAGCAGCCAACGAATCACACCGTAAATGCCCATTTTGAGCATGATGCCCGAAAGCAGCATCGTGGCCGGAGCAGGCGATTCGGTGTAGGTATCAGGTTGCCAAGTATGGAACGGAAAAATGGGCATCTTAATGGCAAAAGCGATGAACAACGCCCAGAAAACCCAACTTTGCGTAGCCGGATCCAATGCCACCGCGTAAATGTCTTGGATGGCGGAAGAGTGCGTGCCCGGTGTCTGGAAATACAAGTAAACCAAAGCCAGCAGCATGAAAAGGCTGCCGAAAACGGTGTAAATGAAGAATTTGAATGTGATGGCAATCCGCTTTTCACCGCCCCAAACTCCGGCCAAAAAGTAAACCGGAACCAAAGCCGCTTCCCAGAACAGGTAAAACAAAAATGCGTCCTGCGCCGTGAACACGCCAATTAAAGCGGATTCCATGACCAGGATCAGCGCGTAAAAAGCATTCGGGTTTTCGTAGGAATGCCCGAAAGTGGACAGGATAATGAGCGGCACAAGAATGGCGGTAAGCAAAACCAGCAGCATACTGATGCCGTCCATGCCGCCACTGAAATGAACGCCCAGCGAGGCAACCCACGGATAATCGAATGCAAACTGCGTTCCGGCAGCCGGGTCAAATTGCGATACGGCATACAGCGCAACGGCCAATTGGGCCAATGCCGCTGCAAAAGCCGCGTATTTGTTGCCTTGCCCTTTCAGCAAAGGCAATAACAAGGCGGCGATTGCCGGAACCAAAATCAATGTGAGTGTTAGCATTTTTATGAAAGCTGCTTCAAAATAGTATGTTTCAAAAGGGCAAAAGCCCCATTGTCTGAACCATTGGTTTTCGCCGGTCAGACATGATTCCGCTGGGAAAAGAAAATCGGTTCTATTCGGAGGTCAAGAATAGTGTGTTTCAAGAAGCCCAAACCTGCCTCACCTGAAAAGCATTTCCCGGAAATTGACCAGCAGAATCACCACGATGCCGATGACCATCGCAAAAATGTAAAAGCCGGTGGCTCCGGTTTGGGCGCGCCGCGCCAAGTTGCTGAGTTGCTTCACCAATTTCCCCACGCCGTTCACGAGCAAATCAATGACGAAAAATTCGAAAACCTGATAGAAAAGATAAGACAGCCAACCAACAAACTTGACGACGACGAAATCGTAAATCTCATCAATGTAATACTTGCGGTAGACCAGTTTCTGCAAAACCGAAATTTTTTCGCCTTCCGCCGCTGGCACGGACTTGCGCGAAACGTACATTACAAACGCCACAATCAACGACAGAATAGCCACGCCCGTGGAAACGCCCATCAGCATATATTCTTGGGAATGAGACAGATGCGCGTGCGCGAATGCATCAGGTCGGGCTTGGCGGGCATCTTCAAATAGCGGGGCCATGAAAGCCGCAAGCCGGGCATCGCCGCCAAAAATTTCAGGAAAGTTAATCAGTCCGCCAACCACCGAAAGAACCGCCAGAATCATCAGCGGCAAAGTCATGGATATTGGCGACTCATGCAGGTGTTCGCGTTGGTGTTCAGTTCCGCGAAAATCGCCGGAAAATGTCAGGAAAAACATCCGGAACATATAAAACGAAGTCATGCCCGCGCCCAGCACGCCCAAACCCCACATTAACGGACTGTGCTGGAATACATTCAGCAATATTTCATCTTTGGAAAAGAAGCCGGAAAATGGCAGTACGGCACTGATGGCGATGGTTCCCGCCAAAAACGTGAGCCACGTAATGGGCAGTTTCCGGCGCAGGCCGCCCATATTGCGGATGTCCTGTTCGCCGCCCATGGCGTGGATCACGCTGCCCGCGCCCAAAAACAGCAACGCCTTGAAAAATGCGTGGGTAATTACGTGGAACATGGAACCGGTGTAGGCCATCACGCCCAAACCCAGAAACATGTAGCCCAACTGGCTGACCGTGGAATAGGCCAGCACTTTCTTGATGTCGTTCTGGAAGATGCCGATGGAAGCGGCCAGCAACGCCGTTGCTAAGCCAATTACCGCCACGATTTCGAGTGTGGCCGGAGCCAACGTGTAAAGCACATTGCTGCGGATAACCATGTAAATGCCCGCCGTCACCATGGTTGCGGCGTGGATCAGGGCCGATACCGGAGTTGGACCCGCCATGGCATCGGGCAGCCACGTGTAGAGCGGAATCTGAGCCGATTTGCCCATCGCCCCCACAAACAGCAGCAGCGTGATCCATTTCATGATATCCGCATCGCCAGCGGCGACGGAAGCGGCCTTCGGGAAAATATCAGCATATTCAACGCTGCCGAAGGTGCTGATAATCAAGAAAATACCCAGCAAAAAACCCAAATCGCCAATGCGGTTCATGATGAACGCTTTGCGGGCGGCATCATTGTAGCTGGTGTTCTTGTTCCAGAAGCCAATCAGCAAGTACGAACACAAACCCACGCCTTCCCAACCAAAAAACATGATGACGTAATTGGAACCCATCACGAGCAACAACATTGAAAAGACAAACAGGTTGAGGAAAGCGAAAAACTTGCCAAAACCCTCATCGTCGTGCATATAACCTACTGAGTACAAATGGATTAATGTGCCCACGCCCGTTATCACCATGAGCATGATGAGCGTGAGTTGATCAATGAGGAAGGCAAACGCAATGCTGAAGTCGCCGACGGCCATCCACTCGAAAAGCGTGACGGTAAACGGCTGGCTGTTGTTGCTGAGGAAATAACTGAACGTGTAGAGCGAAAGCGCGAACGAACCCAGCACGGTGGCCGTACCAAGTAATCCGGCCAAACCTTTGCTAAGTCTACGAAAACCCAAACCGTTGATAATGAAGCCGACAAGAGGCAAAAGCGGAATAAGGGCGACGATGGTAAAGATGTCCATTGGAAACGTTTTTCGTTTTCGGCTGATTAAGCGGAGCCGGGAAAAAATAGTATGTTTTGAAAATGCCAAACCCTCCTCGGGAATCTACGGGTGAAACCCTATCGGATTTAACTGCCGCCTCGCAAAAACTTCAATTCGAAAATAATGTAGTGCTTCACGCCGAATTTCTCTCCCCACTTTTCGGGCGGTATTCCCTCCCGGCTGAGTTCGCAATACATCAGCCACCCGGGTTGTTTCGGGTCTTGGTAAGGCAAACTGTAGGCGAATAAAGTCAATGGCATTTTGACAGCCACGTTGACGGACTTGTTGTCGGAAATATCCCTGAGGCTATACGCATCTTGTTTGGAAGCCTTGAATTTTTTTGTGATTGAAAAATTTGAAAAGAAAAACTGAAACTTAACCGTATCTTCTTCTGCCTTTTGAGCCATCACGCGAAACTTAAATTCGTTTTCGCCAATTTTCATTTTCATCCCCCGTGAATTAACTACTGTGTCGGTTTTCGACAACTTGCCATCCCAATATTCCTTCGAAACAAGTAAATAAAAACTGTTTTTAAGTTGGTCACCTTTGAAGGCAACCTTGAAATAATCAATATTTTGAAAACGGTAGTAATCCTGTAATTCTTTTGATTCAGTTCCCCAATCGACTTTCAGATTCACGGAATCCTTGCCTTGCCCGAATCCGTTTTGAGAGATTGAAAGCACAAATGACAACAACGAGAAAAAAAATATTTTCATAACTTGAACGCTGTCATCAATGTGATTGACTAATTAGCTCTCAACCAAAATAGTATCTTTTTAAAAGGCGAAACCTGCCTACCACTTCAGCTTGTTCAAAATGCCAATGTCCACGCTTTTGGCATTGCGGTAAATCATGACAATAATCGCCAAGCCAACGGAAACTTCGGCGGCGGCCACCACCATGATGAAAAATACGAACACCTGTCCTGCCGGGTCGGAGCGGTAAGCCGAAAATGCAGTGAAAAGCAAATTAACCGCGTTCAACATCAATTCAATGCACATGAGCATGATCAGCACGTTGCGCCGGATCAGCACGCCCACAATGCCGATGACAAAAAGCGCGGTGGAAAAGAAAATGTACCAGTCGAGTGGTACGGTTCGGATGACTTCGGGTATTTCCATATTCAATTTTGAATGGGCGAATTAATGGAATGGATGAATATTCTGTCATTCGCCCATTTTATAATTCGAAGTTGGTTTTAAATCACCGCTTCGCCGGGGTCGCGTTTGCCCAGCATTACCGCGCCCACCATTGCCACCAGAAACAGCACCGAAGCCAGTTCAAACGGCAATAAAAAATCCCGGAACAATACTTGTCCGAGATTTTCCACGAGTCCGGTTCGGTAATTGAAATTGGCGGTCGAAGTCTGCGTACTCACCTGTTTCAATGCCGCCACCATGATTGTGAGCAGCAAGCCGCCGGAAATAACGGCGGCAAACTTGACCAAATTACTTTTTTGCGGCTCGTTGGTACGGCGCAAATTCAGGAACATAATCACGAAAAGGAAAAGCACCATGATGGCACCCGCATACACGATAATATTGACAACAGCCAGAAACTGGGCGTTTAATAGTAAATAATGCCCTGACAATGAGAAGAATGTGACAATCAGAGACAGGACGCTGTAAATGGGATTTCGTGCGAAAATGACCAGCAGCGCGCTAATGAAAGCCAAGACCGTGAGGCCGATGAAAACGTATTGTATCATTTGTGACGCTTGTTTGGGAATGCCCGTACTTCTCAGAAACCCGAAAGGCCGTGAAAACCGGACGGCGCAAAAATAGTATCTTTTTTCAAATAAAAACCGCACCGTTGTCAAAACCGGTGCGGCTGTTGCAAGTTTGCGGGCGGCAGGTTCAGCTTTTCACGCCCGTATATTTCTCAATTCCAGTTGTGGCGCGGTCATCCATGTTTTCCACCAAGCGGTCTTTGCCGTAAATAATCTCGTCGCGGTCGTAAAATGCCGGGGCGATTTTGTCGGCTTGCAGGAAAATGGCCGCTTTTGGGCAGGCTTCTTCGCATAGGCCACAAAAAATGCAGCGCAACATATTGATCTCGTACACTTCGGCGTATTTTTCCTCGCGGTACAAGCCTTCTTCGCCGGGTTTGCGTTCGGCGGCGGTCATCGAAATCGCTTCCGCCGGACAGGCAACCGCGCACAAGCCGCAAGCGGTGCAGCGTTCACGCCCTTTTTCGTCACGCTTGAGCACGTGCAAGCCGCGCCAAACCGGACTGAACGGACGCTTCACTTCGGGATAGTTGACGGTCACTTTCTTCTTGAAAAAGTGCTTCAACGTAATGCCCAAACCGCTGGCGATGGCCGGAATGTACAGCCGCTCGGTTACGGTCATCGGGCTGTTATCTATTTGTTTTGAACGGTTGGTCAGTTTCATGATATTCTTTTTCTTTTCAGTCAAAACAATCAAAAAAATAAGTTTAAATCATAGATTCCGACAATTTCAAACCCGATGCACCCGCGCACGAACCTGTTTTTTGGGAACCCTTGCCGCCTGCACTATCGCAATTATAATCACCACCGCGATAGCCACCCACGGCAGCCACAGCCAGCCGGACAAAACCCCGGCGGCGGTCAGGATTACGTTCAGAATTGCCAGCGGAATCAACGCCTTCCAACCCAGATTCATCAGTTGGTCGTAGCGGAAACGCGGCAGCGTCCAGCGAACCCACATGAAAAAGAAAATGCCGAGCAGGATTTTCACAAAAAACACCGCGATGCCAATCGCCGTGGCAATGTTGTGTCCGGCCACACCGCCCAGCGAACCAACCAGCGATTCGCGCACGCTGTCCATGCCCGGATAGTTGAAACCACCGAAAAACAAACAAGCCGTCACCGCCGACGATGCGAACATATTAATGTATTCGGAGAACAGGTAAAAGCCCAGTTTCATGCTGCTGTATTCAGTGTGGTAGCCGCCAATGAGTTCGGTTTCGCATTCGGGCAGATCAAACGGCGTGCGGTTGCATTCGGCAAAGGCGCAAGTCAGGAAAATGATGAAACCCAGCGGCTGGTATAGGATGTACCAGTTGCCGCCGTGCTGCCCTTCCACAATGGTGCGCAGCGACAACGAGCCGCTCATGAGCAGAATCGCGATGATTGAAAGGCCCATGGCCAGTTCGTAGCTGATGTTTTGCGAGGCCGCCCGGATGGCTCCCAGCAATGAGAATTTGTTGTTGGATGCCCACCCGCCAATCATCACGCCATACACGCCCAGCGAAACCACGCCGAAAACGTACAGGATGCCGATGTTCACTTCAATTCCCTGCACTGCTATTTCGTTGCCGCTGACCTTTATCGTGTCGCCAAACGGAATCACGGCACTGGTCATGCAGGCGGTGAGCATCGCCAAAGACGGGCCGAAAATGAACAGCCACTTGTTGGCATGGGCAGGAATGAAATCTTCCTTGAAAAACATTTTCCCGGCATCGGCAATCGGTTGCAGCAAGCCGCCCCAACCGGCGCGGTTTGGCCCGTTGCGGTCTTGGATAAAGGCGGCAACCTTGCGTTCGGCCCACGTGGAGTAAGTGGCAACCAGCAGTGTAATGGCAAAAACGGCCAGTATGATTAACGCTTTGACTAACAGAGAATCCATGTGTCTGATTGAGAATAGTATGTTTTAAAAAGGCGAAACCTGAGCGGTCATGCGTGATTTTACTCTTATTGGAAACAACAGACATCACATACATGAACTGAAATCATCCAATGGTGCATTGAAATCAGGACTGAGTTTGTATTTGTCCTTGGCACTGCCAAATTGCCTTTTTTCATGTGTTACAGGCTTGGATTTACCTTCGTAATGTTTCTGTAAAAACTCAATGTAATGCAATACTTCCTCCTTCAGGTTTTCGGGAAGTTGATGGAAACGGGATATGATCAGCTTATCAGTCACCGCTTACAACGTTTGTGCATGAGCAGTGGCGGGAGTTCGAAGCGCGTCACTGTCCAACAAAACCAGACGTAAATTGAAAAAGTAAACTACAGATTTACAGTAAACCCCGCCATTGATTATGCACTTTGTTAGCTACAGTTTTACTGTCAAACTATTATTGGTTTCATCTGAATCAGGATAATGGGTTGTAATTAATTTAATAGACTTTAAGTTTTTAATATTATCGATATCAATTGCTATTGAAGTATTTCCATGAGACCATACTTTTGCTGTCCTTTCAATTAATTGTATAGTATCATCTTTATAAGTAAGTTTTAACATGACGGGCATTGGCAAGCCTCCTATATTTTTGATATTAACTTTTGAATAATCCTTGTCAAACCCCGTTAACCCCAAATCTGCATATCCGGGTTTAAAAATCCATGCATTCCAGAACCAATCAAGATTTTGATTACTTATTTCATTAACGGTGAATATAAAGTCATAGGGCGTTGGATGCTTACCCGTCCAGCGATTGATGTAGCTTTTTAAGCACTTATAAAAAATTTCTTCACCCAGTAGGTTTTCCAATGTAAAATACAAAAAGGCTGGCTTACGATAGGACAATTGGGAATGTGCAGGTCGGTACGTCAATAGATAAGAAGGGGTAATAAGCGGAACATCCAACATGGAGCCAGCGGACATATTGTAGGAATTCAGATTCCTTTGCAATTCGGTATTTTCATCTTCCTTGCCTTTGTAATAGGACTGTATGAATTTTATGGTGAAAAAATTCGCCCACCCTTCTTCCATCCAGCAATATTTAACCTCATTAATACCAACTAAGAAAGGAAAATAAGCATGCGCCAATTCATGGAAGGTTACACCGGTATTTTCGGACTCTTTATCGCTTACACCATTATTAGCAATCATTGGAAATTCCATGCCATCATATTCTGGTACACCAATAAATGTCGTGAAGCATGGATATGGATAGGGGATTCCCGGAGAAATAGTTGATAAATAAACCAGACTCTTTTCTTGAGCTTCGAGTAGCCTTTCCGCTGTTTCATTTTCCTTAATATCATATACTACATTGGACCGCACTTCTTTGCCATTAAGTAGGTCATTATAATTAGTTTAGATTATTTTATAATTTTGTCCCATGGGACGAGTAAACACACCGCAATTAACAACGGAAGCCAAAACCGCTT
>JAYWIH010000158.1:0-8396 GCA_043789005.1 Sphingobacteriales bacterium | reverse complement strand
ACAATGAAAAACGCCAAACGCAAAATGTTTTGAAACGCCCCCAACTTTTCCGTTTCTTTGCGCCAAGTAAACAAAAGAAAACCAATGGGCAAAAAACTATGGCTGGGTGTTTGTCTGGCGTGGCTTGCGGGCAGCCTGGAATCGTGCAAAAGCCCCAAGATTGCGCAGAATCCGACGGCCAACGTGCCGGTGGCAATGCCCGGCAACACCACCGACACATTGGCCGCGCCGCCCCTTGCCCTTGTGGCCGATACCGCGCCGCTGCCCTACCAACCCGAACGCACCCGCAAACACGACCTGCTGCACACCAAACTGGAAGTCAGTTTTGATTGGGGCAGGCAGCACTTGCTGGGCACGGCAACGCTGACGCTCAAGCCGCATTTTTACGCCCAGGATTCGCTGCAACTGGATGCCAAAGGGTTTGACATCCAGTCGGTTGAGTTGGTGGCTGCCGCCAAAAAAACCGTGTTGCCTTACCGCTACGACCAAAAAATAGTATCCCTGAAACTGCCCAAACCCTACACCCGCCACGAGAAATTCACGGTGCAAATACGGTACGTGGCCAAGCCCAACGACCTGCCCAAAGGCGGCAGCGCGGCCATCACCGAAGACAAGGGCCTGTATTTCATCAATCCCGATGGCCGGGAACCCGGCAAGCCGCGCCAAATCTGGACGCAGGGCGAAACCGAGGCTTCGTCGTGCTGGTTCCCGACCATTGACTCGCCCAATGAACGCACCACGCAGGAGATTTTCATCACCGTGGACAAGCAATACACCACGCTTTCCAACGGGTTGCTGATTTCGTCCAAACCCAATGCCAACGGTACGCGCACCGACCACTGGAAACAGGATAAGCCGCACGCACCGTATTTGTGCATGATGGCCGTGGGCGAGTTTGCCGTGGTACGCGATAAGTGGAATGGCTTGGAACTGAGCTACTTGGTTGAAAAGCCTTATGAGAAACACGCCAAAAATATCTTTGGGCGGACACCCGAAATGCTGTCTTTCTACTCCAAAATCCTGAATTATCCGTACCCGTGGGACAAATACGCCCAAGTGGTGGTGCGCGATTACGTGTCGGGCGCGATGGAAAATACCGGCGCGGTGGTTTTTGGCGAATCGGTGCAGAAAGACCGCCACCAACTGCTGGACGAAGATGACGACGATGTGATTTCGCACGAAATGTTCCACCATTGGTTCGGCGATTTGGTGACCTGCGAATCTTGGTCTAACCTGCCGCTCAATGAGGCTTTTGCCACCTACGCCGAGTATTTGTGGATTGAACACAAACAGGGCCGTGCCGAAGCCGACTACCATCTGCAACAGGATCAGGAAGCGTATTTTTCGGAGGCGCAAACCAAGCAGGAGCCGCTGATTCGGTATTACTACAACGATAAGGAGGATATGTTCGATGCGCATTCGTACCAGAAGGGCGGTTGCGTGCTGCACATGCTGCGCAAATACGTGGGCGACGAGGCGTTTTTCAAATCGCTGAACACTTACCTGAAAAAACACGCGTACAACAAAGCCGAAATCCACGATTTGCGCCTAGCATTTGAAGAGGTGACGGGCGAGGATTTGCAGTGGTTTTTCGACCAGTGGTTCCTGTCGGCGGGCCATCCCGAACTGAAAGTCTCGCACACGTATGCCAACGGAAAAGTGCAATTGCGGGTGCAAACGCAAAACAGTATCCCCGGCGAAGACAAAACCTGCCGCCTGCCGCTGCAAGTGGAAATATGGGCGGGCGGCAACAAAACCGTCCGCAACATTGTAATCAATAAACCCGAACAAACCTTTGAATTGGCAACAGCCACCCGCCCCGACCTGGTGCTTTTTGATGCCGAAACCCAGTTGCTGGGCAAGGTGACGCATGAAAAAACGGAGGCCGAACTGACGTACCAATATTACCATTCGGACAAGTACCTGACTCGTTACGAGGCGTTTAATAAGCTGTTTGAAGTGGTGGCTGATGAAAACGAGGAAAAACCGCCCGCCGACTCCGCCCAAAATAGTATGTCTGAAAATGCCCAAACCGCCGCCGGACATTTTGGCACACCTTCACGAAAAAAGCTGGCCGCCGATGCGCTGCACGATGCTTCTTGGGTGATCAGGCAGATGGCCATACGCAACCTGCCCGAAATACTGGTGGTAAAACTGTCTGATTACGAGACGGTTGTGGAGAAAATGGCCGTTTCCGACCCCAGATCGTACGTGCGTGGCGAGGCCATCAGCAAGATGATTGGCTGGAAGCACAAGGATTACCAAGCGGCTTTCCGGCAGGCGTTGAAAGATTCATCGTACTACGTGGTTTCCATCGCCTTGTTCGGCTACCTGAGTACCCAACCCGCTGACGCTGAACGGCAACTGGCGGCTTTCCGCAACTCGGCCAGCAGCGACATCACGCTTACCATTGCCGCCTACTACGCCGAAACCGCCGGCATCGAACAATTGGATTGGTTCTTGGAAAAAGCCAAACGGAGCGGCCTTGACTTCCTGTATCCATTCACGCAGTTGTTCGGTTCGTATTTGCTCAGGCAGCCCGCCGAAATCCAGAAAAAAGGCATTGGTTTTCTTGAAAATACCGCCCGCAACGCCCAAAACGAATACGTACGATTGAATGCCTACCAGACGCTGGCCATGTTTGATGAGTTGGAGGGCGTGCCCGAATTGCTGAAAGACATCCGGGACAAGGAAACCAGCGGCAAACTGAAGGAAATGTACGAATGAGAATCCTTGCCCCGGCACCTTGCGGTGCAGTTGAGATGGGAGCCGACAGCCCTGAAAGGGCGACATCCATTAACGCAGGGTGAAGCCCTGCGAACGGGCAGAGAAAATAGTATCTTTCAAAAACACCAAACCCGCCTTTACTAAAAGTCCCCTCCTTCGGAGGGGGTTTAGGGGAGGCCACCCCTCTTTCGGAGCGGATTTTAAATCCTTACCATGCTCAAAAACATTTTTCTGTTTCTTTCCGCCGGACTTATTTTTTGCTGGCAACCCGCTCAGGCGCAATCAGTTGCGCTATCGCCGCAAGCTACCGCCACGTTGGTTACCGTGGCACCGGGCGAGGAGTTGTATTCCGTTTTCGGCCACACTGCCCTTTGGGTGCAAGATCCGCAAACGGGCATCAATGAAGTGTACAATTACGGCACGTTCGACTTCAAGGAATCCAATTTTTATATCAAATATGTCCGTGGGAAACTGCTTTACGCATTGGCAATCGGCAAAATCGAGAACATGGTGTACGGCGCGCAGTACGAAAACCGCACCGTTACCGCGCAGCAACTAAACCTATCCCCGGCGCAGGTGACCAAGCTGTACGCGTTTTTGCAGCGTAATTACCAACCCGACCAGCGGTATTACAAATACGACCACTTTTACGACAATTGCACCACCCGCGTGCGCGATGCCCTGCAAAGTGTGTGCGGCGACAGCCTGAAGTTCGGCCAAAACCCTGACAGCCTGACCTTCAGGCAGTGGATTGACCGCTACTTGCAGCACCACCACTACGCTGATTTTGGCATTGATTTGGGCATTGCCTCACCGGCCGACAAGCCCGCCTCGTCCGGTGAAAGTATGTTCCTGCCCGACAACCTGATGAACCTGACGGCTACGGCCACGGTCATGCGCAACGGCAGACCCGAAAAATTCGAACTCACGCACCAGACATTGTTCCAAGCGGTGCCCCGCCCCGCCCTTTCTGACGGACTCACGCCCACGATGTTGTTCTGGTTGCTGTTTGGCATCGGCGTTTTGATCACAATCTGGCAGTTTCGTGGCACGGGGCGGCAATTCTGGCTTGATGCCGTTCTTTTTTCAGTGATCGGGCTGCTGGGCTGGCTGCTGGCGTTTTTGTGGTTTGGCACCGACCACCGGGCCACCGTGCAAAACTGGCACTTGTGGTGGGCGTTGCCGCTGCATTTTCCGGTGGCGCTGTGGCTGCTCCGGAAACACAAGCCCGCATGGCTCCGCATTTATTTTGTCACGTACTTGGGGCTTTTGGTTTTACTGCTCGTTAGTTGGCAATTTATACCGCAACGCATTGATTATGAACTTATTCCGATTGTGTTGTTACTTGCGCTGCGTTCAGCTTTCTTGGTTTTCAGGATGCGGCTGTCCGTGAAACAGACTGCCCCCCAACCGGTGAAGGAAACGTAATCGCGAAAGAAACGTAAAATAGTATCTTTCGGAAACACCAAACCTGTGTCCCCGCACAGGCCAACAAAAACTCCCCCTTCGGGGGCTGGGGGGCTTTTATTTCCATGGACTTATCACAGCTTTGCCAAGACACCATCGCCATCGTCAAGAAGACGGGGGCTTTCCTGAAGCAGGAAGCCGCCACTTTTGACAAGGCCAACATTGAATACAAAAGTGCGGCCAACGACATGGTTTCGTACGTGGACAAGGAAGCCGAAAGACAACTTGTGGCCAGCCTCTCCAGTCTGGTGCCCGAAGCCGGGTTCATCACTGAGGAAAACACAATCGAAAAGCATTCGGACACGCTGAATTGGATCATTGACCCGCTCGACGGCACTACTAATTTCATCCACGGCCTGCCCGTGTATTGCGTAAGCGTGGCGTTGGTGCAGGGCAAACAGCCGCTTCTGGGCGTGATTTACGAACCCAACCTTGATGAGTGTTTTTATGCGTGGCAAGGTGGCGGGGCTTTTTGCAACGGGAAACGCATCCGCACTTCCGATGCACCCTCACTGGCCCACGGCCTGATTGCCACCGGCTTTCCGTATGAAGTGGCCACCAAGATAAACGTGTACCTGACCATTTTGCAGGATTTTGTGCGCAACTCGCACGGGGTGCGGCGTTTTGGGGCGGCAGCCGTGGACTTGGCTTACGTGGCCTGCGGACGGTTTGAGGGTTTTTATGAATTCGGACTCAAATCGTGGGACATGGCGGCGGGAATCCTGCTCGTGGAGGAGGCGGGCGGCAAAGTGACCGATTTCAGCGGTGGCGACGGGCATTTGTTCGGTGGCAGACTCATCGCCGCCGCTCCCAATGTACACGAAGCCATGCGCGAAGTGATTGCCAAACACTGGCAGGATTGAAGTGCGCGGTTTGGGTGTTTCAAAAGATATTGTTTTGTCCGCGCCACTGGTTTGCACCGGCTGTCGCATTCGTGCAACTCGGCAATCCGAAACAAGCTTTGCGCCAAGCCGCCGGACTTGGAAAGTCCGGCTACCCTTTGGCCAAAATAGTATCTTTTAAAACACCCAAACCCACCCGTTGGCTGGAAACACGCAAAGCCCGGCCACTGGAAACCAACCGTAAACGGTTTGCGTTACACAACCATGTGGGAAAACATCATTGTCGGACTGGTATTTTTGGCGGCGGCGGGCTACTTGCTGCGCACAGTGCGGCGGCAGTTTGCCAGCAAGCAGGGCTGCGCCAAAGGCTGCGGCTCGTGCGGCGGCATTGATTTCAAGAAAATCGAAGCCGAGATGAAACGCAAGGAGCAGGCCGTGTGAGGTTTGCTTGTTTTGAAAGATACTATTTTCAATCCATCAGGCGGAGGTTTCCTCGGAAACTTCCGCCTTTCGCTTTTGGCGGCCACGCCCGCGAGTGGACGGAAAACCGTTTTTCATTCGTTATTTTGCCCGTCCAAACCTTTTTGATTTCTCCGGTTCCATGGTTCTGTTTTTCAAGATACTTTTCAAAAACCCGTACCACTTGCTGCGCACCCGCAACAGCCGGATGTTCCTGAAGCTTGCTTTCCGGTACGGTGATGCGCAGCGTTACGAACCAAAAACCGTTTCCTTTTTCAAGTACACAATGGATGTGCCCGACTGCCAGTCGTTCTTGTGGCAGTTCAAGGAAATCTTTGCCGATGAAAACTACCGTTTCCAAGCCGACAGCGATGCGCCGCTGATCTACGACTGCGGAGCCAATATCGGGCTGGACGCGCTGTATTTCAAGCGGTTATATCCCAAATCGCGCATCAAAGCCTTTGAAGCCGACCCGGCAATTGCGGCTTTGCTGCAAAAGAACCTGCACACCAACGGCTTTGCCGACGTGCAGGTGATTGGCAAGGCCGTCTGGATTGCCGACACCACCGTATCGTTTGCCAGCGAAGGGGCCGATGGTGGCGCAATGACAGCCGACACCGGGCAAATGCGGATTCCCGCCATCCGCTTGAAAGATTGGCTTTTGGCCGAAACCGAGATTGATTTGCTGAAAATGGACATTGAGGGCGCGGAAATGGCCGTAATCCGCGATTGCGGCGATGCCTTGCAACGGGTAAAAAACATTTTCATCGAATACCATGCCTACGTTGGGCAGCCCCAGGCACTCGACGAAATACTGCGGATTTTGACCGGGAACGGTTTTCGCTACTTCATACGGTCAGAGGCCGACCGCAAGCAGCCGTTTGTGAACCGCACCAACCGGAAAACCCCGGCCATGGATTTGCAACTGAACATATTCGCTTACCGGTAAATTTACCGATGCCAAATGCGCTGGTTCAGGGAATTTTTATTGGCCGCAAAAGTTGTTTTCCGGGCAAGATTCCGCCTGTAGAGCCCGAAAGTTACTTTGAGGCGGAAAGTCGGATTTAGAGATGATAATTCGCACCTGAATGCAACATCCGGACTTTTCGGTCTTGGGGTTTTTTAGCGGGTAAGCGGCCTGTTTTTTCTAATTTCCTCATTCCCACCCGTCGATTTTTTCGACACTGAAAAAATCTTCTTCTTTACAAGTAAAAAATTTTATTTTTAGGGCGAAACAGCGAATGGTGACGACATACAACATCAACAATACGGAAGAGGCCATGCATCAATCTGAATCGCTGTTCATCCGAAACCCGATGCCCATGTGGATGTACGACTTGGCGACACTCCGCTTCTTGGCAGTTAATGAGGCGGCAATCCGGCTCTACGGATACACCAAGGAAGAATTTGTGGTGATGACAATCGCCGATATCCGTCCGCCCGAAGATGTTCCCGTGCTTTGTCGGGAGATTGAACGGATAAGGCACGGCGAACCCCATGAACCCAAGCGAATTTGGCGGCACCGTGCCAAAGACGGGCAGCTCATATACGTGGAAGTTACGGCTGAAACCCAATCACTTGAAGGTCACGAAGCCCGTTTGGTGATGGTGCAGAACGTGACCGAACAAGTGCGGTCACAAAAACTGCTGGCACTCCAAAAGGATATTTTGGAAGACACCGCCAAAAACGTATCAACGGATTTCATCTGTGGCGAGTTGTGCAAAGGCGTGGAGGTACTGAATCCGGAAATCCGGTGCGCCGTCATGCTTTACGACCTTGGCCAGCACCGGTTGTCGCTGTTGTGCGCGCCAAACCTACCTGAAAATTTCAAACGCGAAATCGGGCATTCGTTTCGTCAGCCAGACTCGGCACCGTGGTCAAAAGCGGTGCGTTCGAGTCAAACGGAAGGCTTTGCAGACATTGACGCCACTACCGAATATCCTGAAATGCAGCCATTTCTGGCGGCTTTCAAACTGCGTTCGTGCTGGGCGGTTCCGGTATTGTCTGCCAAACAGGAAGTGGCCGCCTTGTTTTGCATTTACGCCAATGAGCCGCACACGCTGACCGGTTTTGAAGCAGATTGCGTTGGCATCGCCACCAACCTGATCAGCATCGTAACCGAACGCGACAAGAGCAAAATGCAGCTCACGAAGTTTTTTTACGATACGCTCGAAGCCCGTCGCGCCATTGAAGAAGAGCGGCTGCGCAACTTGGAAACGGTGCAGCAAAGTGAGGAACGGTTCCGGAAACTCGCGGAAAACTCACCGGACATTGTTTACGTTGCACAATGGCCCGAAGGCAAGATAATTTATTTCAACCGGGAAAACATATTCGGACACTCGACAGAGAAATTTTTTTCCGGCCCCATTGACTGGATCATCTATGAGCCAGACTTGGACAAACTGAATGAACAGCGCAAGGAAATGCGGCGAGTCAACAGTCCTGATTCCTACCGTATGGAAATGCGCGTATACAACGCGGAAAAACAGATTGAATGGATTTCGGCTCGCACCGTGGTCATGAGCCGCCACGCTGACGGCTCTATCAGCCAAATATTGGTCAATGTGACGGTCATCACCGAGCAGAAGCAAATCCAGTATTCGATTGAAAAGGACAAGGCGAAGTTGGAAGCCCTGATTGAGAACACCAGTGATGGCATTTGGGTGGTGAACCGCAATTATGAAATCATGATTATGAACACCAGTCTCCAGCGTGGCTGCTTAGCACTGCTTGGCACGCAACTGGAACCGGGCAAAAACATACTCGAACAGTTTCCGCAGGATATGAGGGAGCCTTGGAAAATGCTCTACGAAAAAGCCTTCAAGGGTGACCGTTACCGAAAGGAAATGCATTTCCATCTTCAGGACAAAGACCTATATTACGAAATATCCTTCAACCCGA
>JAYWIH010000157.1:0-8399 GCA_043789005.1 Sphingobacteriales bacterium | reverse complement strand
TTTCTATGCAGTTAATCGGTTTCTAGCTAATTTAGGAAAAAATGTGAAAATCAATTTTTCCGATTTTAATCTAAAGTAATTTTACCCAAGTACTTACTCTACGATATATCCATCTAATCCTTCGCTCTTAAACCTTCTCAAGCCTTCGCTAATATCAAAACCAGCAGACTTCAATTTTGAAGCCACAAGGCTAGGGATTTCATCATTTTCGGTATTGCTTTTGGGGCCATCAACATAGTTTTCATCTCTCTCACAAGAAGAAAATACGAATGAAACAAGCACCAGCAAATAAAGCAGGACGAATGATGGTTTTTTCAAAAAGCGCACAATCGTTTTCATATTGAATGGATTTAAGTTTGAATTCAAATATAGTTTCTTTTTTACAAAAAACTAAGAAATATTGCTTTTCAATTAGCTACGAGAACCGAATGTCTGGCCCAACGGTTGCGACACGGCAAAACCATCCGAATGTCTGTCAATGCCATTCTCCACCCAAGTCATTTTCTTTTCAATCGCATCATTCATGCGTTTCACATTCGCTTCTTCCATTGACCGGCAGGCCTCCCGGTGCCACACATGGTACATGATTGCCCTTTGTTTCAGGAAACGTTTGACCAGCCCGTTATTCATCAGCCTGATGGCAAGGTCGCTGTCTTCACGGCCCCAGCCCACAAAACTCTCGTCATACCCGTTTACCGCCACCAAGTCGCTGCGCCAAAAACTCATGTTGCAACCTTTCACGTAGTATTTCTTGCTTCCCATCCGGTACACGGGCGAAAGCAGGTAGCTCATTACCGGAAAGCGGATGCCGTTCAGCCGGTTGTTGATTCCCTTTTCCAGCAAACTGATGCTGGTGCGTTTTTCATGGATGATTTTCCGCGACAACCCCTCCCCCATCATTATCCGGCTGCCACTCAGGAAAAACCCCGGTGCGGAAAACTTCAGGTGGTCGTGCACAAACTTGGGGTGCAAAATGGTGTCGCCGTCAATCTGTATTATGTATTCGTGCCGGGCTTGGGCAAATGCCCGGTTACGGATTTTTGCCAGTTGGAAACCTTTATCCGGATGCCACACGTGATGCACCGGAACCGGAACCAGATTCTTGTATTTCGCAATCAGGTCGGCGGTTTCCCGGCTCGACCCATCATCGGCAATGATTACTTCGTCGGGCAAATGATCAAGATGAATCACACTCCTCAGGCAACACTCCAACACCGAAGGCCAGTTATAGGTGGAGATGATAAGGGAACACTTTGGCAATACCGGCATACGGACATTTTGATTAGCGCGTACGATTGACTGATTAAAACGATTAAGGTTACAATATATGTCATAAGCGGTTGTGCGCGCAACATGGCAACCATCGGGTTTTTCTCGCAGGTTGACAGCCGGAACGAAAATAAAAAATTCGGATTTTGCGGAAAAAGCGGGGTTTGGGCCTTTTGAAACATACTATTTTCGGTTCAAAAACATCTTTGCGGCAGGCAACACCTCCAATGTTCAAGTTATCCTGTAGTTTTTGAATTCAAACAATCGCTTTCCGGTTTTTTTTTCAAAAAAATACAGGATTGCCCCCTTAAAATCAAATCGTTTTTTGGATGCATCCAATTCCACCTGCCAGCTTTTACGGTCAATGCGGCTTTGCATCACGGCCGGGTGCGTACCCGTGAAGCGGGCCAGCGAATCGAATTCGGCAAAGTCGAAAACATCTTCCGACTTGATGTATGCCTGCCAATTCTGGTCGCTTTCCCGGTTCCAGTAGCGGCTCACGTTCTTCATCTTGCGTTTCATCTGCGCGGGGCTTTTCACCCAGCCGTAGTGGTACACGCAGGCATTCGCCGGTTTCACCCGCAGCTTCCGGCCGCCTTTGCGGAACCCCTGCGCATCGCGGTACGCACTGATGGATTGGTCGTTACGGATTATGCGCACTTCGCGGCGATACCAGCGGCGGCTGTCGCCGGTGTAGTCGTAGGTTCCGTAAAAATGCACGTAATCAAACAGCAGCCCGTCCACCTGCCGGTCGTCCTTGTGGCGTTGGGCGGCTTCGCGGATGGCGGCATGGTATTTTTCGTGGATCACCTCGTCGCCCTGGATGTAAAACGCCCAGTCGGCATCCGGCGAGATATGCCGGAAAGCCTTGTCTGTCTCAACGGCCAGGATCCGGCCGCCTTCACGCAAATCCGGATTCCAGACGGAATGGACAATGCGAATCTTGCTTGAGCCGATGGAGCGGATCAACGCCTCGGTTTCGTCTTCACAGTCGCCAAGGCAAACCACCATCTCGTCCACTACGGGCAGGATGGAACAAATGGCTTCGACAACCGGGTAATCGTTGATGACGGCATTGCGGATAATGGTGAATCCTGCTATTTTCATGTGCGCCAGCAAACTGCGGGGAAAAACATAAACCGGCCACGGCCTTGAATACCGTATGTTTCAAAATAGTATCTTTTGAAAAGCTGAAAGTCCCGCCTTCCCGTCGGCAGACAGGCTTTTGGCGGGAGCCAAACCCGGCGGCTTCCGGGCAGCGGCTTTGCAGACCGGGCCAAAGTGGCAAGGTAGGCATTTTCGCTTGCAAATTAATGGCCGCCGCCGCCGCAAAGATTTATCCGGCTGTTTTCAGCGTCCGTGTTCAACTATTCTTGTATTTTTACCGCGCTATCATTACATTCTCCCATGACTGACGAAACCACCCAAAACCTGCCCGAACCCGGAAACGACAGCCCCGCACCGGTTGAGTTGGAAGCCGGACAGCCCGCCCACAGCTATACCGATCCCGAAAAATACGAGATATTCGACCAGGAATTCATGCCCCACATCCATTCGATGTATAACTTTGCCTTCCGGCTGACGATGGACGAAGATGATGCCAACGACTTGGTGCAGGATACGTATTTGAAGGCTTTCCGGTTCATCAATTCTTTCCAGCGGGGAACCAATGCAAAAGCGTGGTTGTTCAGAATCTTGAAAAACAGCTTCATCAACGACTACCGGAAAAAAAGCAAGGAGCCGGCAAAAGTTGATTACCACGAGATTGAAACGTTCTATAATTCGGAGGAGGCCGATGCGGACAACATCACCACCGACCTGCGCGTAGAATCGCTTCAGGAAATGATCGGCGATGAAGTTGCCAATGCGCTGAACGCCTTGGCGGTGGATTTCCGCACGGTCATCATCCTGGCCGACATTGAGGGGTTCACGTATGAGGAAATGGCCAAAATACTCAACATCCCCATCGGCACGGTGAGGTCGCGCCTGCACCGAGCCAGAAACCTGTTAAAAGAAAGCTTGCAGGGCTACGCCAAAAGCATGGGCTACGGGGATTGAAGCAAAAGCTGGATTTTTTGGAAAAACCGGCAAACCCGATTGCACGACACCCCGGCAGAACGTACCGGACAAACCTTGCGAAAACCAAGACAACCATTACATGACCGCTATAGTTATAAAAATTTCATTATGGCACTTAACTTATAAAAATCATAAATAAACCGATTAAATTTCTTTCAAACTCTCCCCTATCACGGTTACTAATTGCCCGTTTGCCATGTCAACATCCAAGAAACTCCCTTCAACCATTGCCCAGCAGGAAGGCGTTGAATACCGCCACGAATGCAAAAACCGCCACGAGTGCCTGAAAGCCATCCGGCAGATTCTGGATGGCGAGGCCACTTTCGAGCAGCTTACCCACTTCCAGGCCAATATTGACCAATGCCTCCCCTGCATTGAGAATCACAACCTCGAAATCACCATCCGCCAGTTGCTTTGCGACAAGATTGAGAAAAAAGCCGTTCCGCAAGACTTGGTGGCCAGCATCCGCGCCAAAATCATGAACGGGACGGCAGCCAAATAAAACCCGCCGCCGCGCGTCAGGGGGTTTGGTGTTTTTCAGCGATACTATTTTCCAAGCGGGCGGCAACGCGGCTGTTTTTTGCCTTTTTCTTGTTGCCGATTGAAATTACCTTTGCGGCGTTCCACCAAACGCACCTCCCCATCAACCCGAACATTCCATTCCACGGCAGGATGATTATTTTCTCGGCTCCTTCGGGGTCGGGCAAAACCACCATCGTACGCCACCTGCTTGCCAAATACGCCAACTTGGGCTTTTCCATATCGGCCTGCACCCGCACCCGGCGCAACCACGAACAAGATGGCACGGACTACCATTTCCTGACCGTCCAAGACTTTCAGGAACGCATTGAAAGCCAAGCCTTTGTGGAATGGGAACAGGTATATCCGGGAATGTACTACGGCACGTTGAAATCGGAAATCGAGCGGTTGTGGGACTTACAAAAACACGTGCTTTTCGATGTGGACGTGAAAGGCGGCATCAGCCTGAAAAACCACTATGGCAGCCGCGCCCTGTCGGTGTTCATCAAAGTGCCGTCCATGGATTTGCTGGAGCAACGCCTGCGCCGGCGCGGCACCGAAAGCGAGGAGAAAATCAGGCAGCGGCTTGCCAAAGCCACGCTGGAACTGGCCTACGAACCCAAATTTGACGTAACGCTCATCAACAATGATTTGGAGCAAACTCTGCTCCAAGCCGAACAGCTGGTAGAGGATTTTATCCGCCAGCCAATCAGAGAAAGCTGATGCGGGCGGGTTTGAGCTTTTTGAAAGATACTATTTTGCGGAATCGTCTGGCAGCCTGAACCGAAACACGCGGTTCCGGCACACTTGTGCTTTCTGGCCGGTTTGTGCCACAATCCGGCGGGCGGGGTGCGTATCTTTGCGTAAAACCGCAAACTCAAAAACACCCCAGCCATCAGCACCATGAACATCAGCACCATGAAAACAATCGTAACGGCGACCTTGGCACTCAGCCTGTCGCTCACTTCCTGCATGGTGGTTTCCACGCGCGGTTCCGTTCCGCCACCCGTTGCGCACAAGCAGAACGGCAAACCACTGCCGCCCGGCCAAGCCAAAAAGGTGTACGGCACGCAGTCGGCCAAACCGTTTGCGCCCGGCCAGCAGAAAAAGAAAAAGTGATTCCGGTGTCCATACCAAAAAACCCACCCGGCGGAGGCCGCCGGGTGGGTTTTGGCTTTTCAGGACATACTACTGTTTCGCTGGTGTTTTGAAGATACTATTTTGCGGAATCGTCCGGCAACTTGAACCGGAACACGGGATGCAGGCTTGCCTGGCTGTCCACCAACACGTCCAAATCCTTGATCCTGCCGGTCTTCATGTCAAACACCCAGCCGTGAATGCTCAGTTCGCGGCGTTGCCAGGCTTTCTGCACAATGGAAGTTTCGGCCAGATTATGCACCTGTTCAATCACGTTCAGCTCCACAAGTTTGTCGGCACGCGCTTGTTCGGTTGCCAAGCCATCAAGCATTGGCGCGTGTTTCACATACACTTCCTTGATGTTGCGCAGCCACTTGTTCACCAAGCCAAAATCGTCCGTTTTCATTGCCGACAGCACGCCGCCGCAACCGTAATGCCCGCAAACGATAATGTGCTGGATGTGAAGCACCTCCACGGCATACTGCACCACGCTCATCACGTTCAAGTCGGTATGGATGACCAAGTTGGCGATGTTGCGGTGCACGAATATCTCGCCCGGCTGGGCCTGCGTGATTTCCTCGGCACCCACGCGGCTGTCCGAGCAGCCAATCCACAGGAACTTGGGGCTTTGGCCTTCGGCAAGCCTGTCGAAATACGTGGCATCCTGACTGGTGCGCCTGTCTACCCATTTTTCATTGGCGGCAAGCATTTTCTGGTAAATCTCTGTGGAAACGGACATACGGGGGTTTGGGGTTTTTGAAAGATACTATTTTACAAGACTGTTTTTACAAGACTGTTTCCGTCCACCACCGTGACACCTCACCACACCAAACGGTAGTCCACGCCCGCCAAGGCTTCAATCTGGCTGATCATCTCGTTGGTGGGGTTGATGCGGTACAGGCGCGATTTGGCCTCAAAATCCAGTTTCTCGTCCGCGTCGCGCAGCACAATGCGCAACTCGCAGTCGCCGGGATGCGCCTTTGCCAAGTCGGTCAGTTTCCTGATCGTCATCGGGTTCACTTTTGCCATATCCATGTTCAGTTGCAAGCCCTTGCAGAGTTTGCGGCGCATTTCGCTGAGCAGTTGCATTTGCTGCGGCTTGAACTCAAACTGGTCGGCCGAGCCGTAGAAGCGCGGCTGGTACTTGCCCCGGATGTTGATGAATCCGCCTTCCTGCGCGTAATTGATGTATTTCACGTAATCCTCGCCAAACAGCGCGATTTCGTGCGCCCCCGAATAGTCTTCCAGCGTGAACAAGGCAAACAGGTTGCCGTTTTTGGAAGTCCGCACGGCGGTTTTGGACACGATTCCCGCCAGGTTCAACTCGCGATTCTTGAAATTTTCCAGTTGGTTGATCGGCGTGATGGCAAACTGGGTCATCTCAATCTTGAAAGCATCCAGCGGGTGGCCGGTAATGTAAAAGCCCACCACGTCTTTTTCAAATTTCAGCCTTTCTATTTCATTCCAAGGCTCGCACACGGGTGCGCGAGGCGGCAGCAAGGTGTTGCCGCCGTCCATGCCGCCAAACAGACTCTGTTGCAGCATTCCTTTTTCGGCTTGCGTCTGGTTGCCGTACTTGATGGCTTTTTCCAAGAGGTTGACACCGCTGCCATCGTCGTGGAAATACTGCTTGCGGTGCAGCCCGAAACTGTCGAACGCACCAGCGTAAGCTAGGCTCTCGAACGTTTTCTTGTTCACGGTGCGCAGGTTCACGCGCTTGGTCAGGTCAAAAAAGTCCTTGTAAAAACCACTGGCGGCGCGTTCCTGAATCAAGTCGCCCACGGCGGCTTCGCCCGCACCTTTGACAGCCCCGAGTCCGAAGCGGATTTGCCCGGCCTTGTTCACGTCAAACATGGTCGTGCTTTCGTTCACATCCGGCCCCAGCACGGGCACGCCCATGCGTTTGCATTCTTCCAAAAAGAAGGTTATTTTTTCGATGTTTCCCAGCGACGAGGTCAGCACGGCGGCCATGTATTCGGCCGGGTAGTGCGTTTTCAAATACGCCGTCTGGTAAGCCACCAAGGCGTAGCAAGTAGAGTGCGACTTGTTGAATGCATAGGCCGCAAATGCTTCCCAATCAGTCCAGATTTTTTCCAGTTTCTTGGCCGGAAGCCCTTTGGCCTTCGCATTTTCAATGAATTGCGGCTTGAGCTTGTCCAGCGTCTTGCGGTCTTTCTTGCCCATGGCCTTGCGCAGCACATCGGCATCGCCTTTGGAGAAACCGGCCAATTTTTGCGAAAGCAACATGACTTGTTCCTGATAAACCGTGATTCCGTAGGTTTCCTGCAAGTATTCTTCCATTTCGGGCAGGTCATACTCGATTTCCTCGCGGCCATGCTTGCGGTTCACATAGTTGGGGATGTAAGCAATCGGGCCGGGGCGATACAGCGCGTTCATGGCAATCAAATCGCCGAAACGGTCGGGCTTCAGGTCTTTCATGTACTTCTTCATCCCGTCCGATTCAAACTGGAACACGGCGTTGGTTTCGCCGCGCTGAAACAGTTCGTAGGTTTTCGCATCATCAAGCGGAACGGTGTCAATGTCAATCTCCACACCGTGGTTGCGCTTGATCAGCAGCAGGCAGTCGCGTAGAATCGTCAGGTTGCGCAGCCCCAGAAAGTCCATCTTGATTACGCCCGCATCCTCAATGATTTTCCCTTCGAATTGCGTGATGAGCAGGTCGGTTTCCTTGGAAGTGGCAACCGGAATGATGTCCGTCAAGTCGCTGGGGGCGATGATGATGCCCGCCGCGTGGATGCCCGTGTTGCGCACGGTTCCTTCCAGCTTTTCGGCTTCGCGCAATACGGTGGCAATCAGGTCTTTGCCCGCGTAAATGTCCCGCACTTTCTTCACATTTTCCACTTCATCCGTGGTAATGATGCGCGACAACTCATTCAGCGGCATATGAATGAGCTTCTCGAAATTCATGTTGTACGTCGGCTTGTCGGGAATCAGCTTGGTCAGGGCGTTGGTGTCGGACAGCGGATATTCCATCACCCGCGCCACATCCTTGATGGCCGATTTAGTGGCCATGGTTCCGTACGTCACGATTTGCGCCACTTGGTTGCGTCCGTATTTTTCCACTACGTAGTCAATCACTTTCTGCCGCCCTTCGTCGTCAAAGTCGGTGTCAATGTCGGGCATGGACTTGCGGTCGGGATTCAGGAACCGCTCGAAGAGCAACTGGTATTTGATCGGGTCAATGTTGGTGATGCCGATGCAATACGCCACCGCCGAGCCTGCCGCCGAACCGCGCCCCGGCCCCAGCATCACGCCCATGTCGCGCCCGGCTTGGATGAAATCGGACACGATGAGGAAGTACCCGGCAAAGCCCATGGTCTTGACCGTATGCAGCTCAAAGTCAAGGCGTTCCACCACTTCCTGCGGCAGCGGCA